>JBBRHJ010000082.1:0-12666 GCA_038222885.1 Bacteroidales bacterium
AGTAACTTTGCACAAAATTGCATCCCTCAAGGTTAATGTATGAGCTTGTGAAAGAAGCGAGGATGCAGAAAATTTTTATGACATTTGATAAATTAGATCTTATAGAGCCGATCTTAAACGCTCTAAAACACGAAGGTTATACCCAACCAACCCCTATTCAGGAAGTTTCAATTCCAATCGTACTTAAAAACCAGGATTTATTAGGATGTGCACAAACCGGAACCGGTAAAACGGCGGCTTTTGCTATTCCCATACTTCAAAATCTTTATTTGAATAAAGACCACGAACGTTTTCCACGTAAAATAAAGGCCTTGGTAGTAACGCCAACACGCGAACTTGCCATTCAAATTGGTGAAAGTTTTGCAGCTTACGGACGATTTTTGAATTTGCGTCACACCGTTATTTTTGGTGGTGTTCCGCAAGGAAATCAGGTTGGTGCAGTGAAAGCTGGTGTAGATATTCTGATTGCAACTCCCGGCCGATTGCTCGATTTGATTAATCAGGGCTATGTGAAGCTTGGTGATATTAGTATTTTTGTTCTTGATGAAGCAGACCGTATGCTCGACATGGGTTTTATTCATGATGTGAAAAAGTTGATTAAACTGATTCCAGCAAAACGTCAATCCTTGTTCTTTTCGGCTACAATGCCCGATTCTATTCGGGTGTTGGCAAGTACAATTCTGACCAATCCCGAAGAAGTATCGGTAACACCAGATGCTACTACCGCTGAAACTATTCAACAGGAAATGTATTTTGTTGAAACTGGCGATAAAAAAGATTTGTTGATTCACTTGTTGCAAGACAAGAAAATTGAAACAGCATTGGTTTTTACGCGTACCAAACACGGTGCGGATAAAGTTCAGCGTTTACTTGTAAAAGCACATATCAAAGCGGAAGCAATTCATGGAAATAAATCGCAGAACACTCGACAGAATGCCTTGCGGAATTTCAAAGATCGCTCAACCCGTGTTTTGGTCGCAACTGATATTGCAGCCCGTGGAATTGATATCGATGATTTGAATTTGGTGATTAACTACGAGATTCCTAATATCCCTGAAACCTATGTTCACCGAATTGGAAGAACGGGTAGAGCGGGACTCGATGGAAAAGCTGTTTCTTTTTGTAGCGAGGATGAAATTGAATATCTGCGTGATATACAAAAATTGATATCCATTGAAATTCCCGTGGTGAAAGATCAACCTTATCATGTTGACTATGTGATGACTACCAAAAAAGCTAAGGTTAAACAAAAGGTTGCTACACGTGGAAAAGGCTCAGGTATTAATCCAGGAAAAGGGAAACGAAGAGTTGGAACTGACCGAAATGAGACTAAACCGCAGGCAAACAGAGCACCTGCAGCTAATGTGGAAAGTTCTCCAAAGAAACTATTTCTTAGAAAATAAATAAAAAGTAATTATTCTTCAAAAATAAATAAAAAAGACTAACTGAAATTATCAAATTTCAGTTAGTCTTTTTTATTTATAGATATCAAGATAAGTATAAATCATCTCCAAAATAAATATTTATTCATTTTGTCAACATTTTTATTGAATTTGTAGTTGAAAAAAGAACTACTTACACTATATTTGCACAAAGCAACCTCCATGAATCTGAATGTAAAAAATGAAACATCCCGACTCAAAGCCGTAGTGCTTGGTCAACCTGGCTCGCTGGGGAAAACTCCAACCACAGCGCAAACTTACGATGCAAAGTCGTATGAGTCCGTCATGCAAGGGGCTTATCCATCGGAAGAAGCAGTTTATAAGGAAATGTCTGCCTTTGAGAAGGTGCTTCTGAAATACAATGTACAGGTTTTTAGGCCATGGACGCTGGAAAATTGCAATCAAGTTTTTGCACGTGATGTAGCTTTTGTGATTGACGATAAAATTATCAACTCGAATATTATTCCCGACCGCGAGGATGAAAAAGAAGCCTACGAGATTATTTACGATCAAATACATTATAACAAAATATTTAATCTCCCAGAAAAAGCCCATGTTGAAGGAGGCGATGTAATTTTATTCAACGATATCGTTTTTGTGGGGTTGTATACTGGTATAGATTATTCTGATTATAAAACAGCTCGTACCAATGAATATACTTTCCATTTTCTACGAGAAATTTTCCCAGAAAAAAAGTTCATTCCACTCGAATTACACAAACACGATACCAATCCGCATCAAGGTATTTTGCACCTCGACTGCACTTTTATGCCTGTTGGTCAAGGCAAAGCATTGATATACAAAGATGGTTTTCGATTTGAGAAAGATTATAAAACCCTGTTGGA
The DNA here is from genome assembly GCA_038222885.1 of Bacteroidales bacterium. Taxonomy (GTDB): domain Bacteria; phylum Bacteroidota; class Bacteroidia; order Bacteroidales; family Paludibacteraceae; genus Paludibacter. Next base: position 2,288 of record JBBRHJ010000082.1, read on the forward strand.
AGTTTTTGGAAGTGAGAATATTTTTGAAATTACAAAGGAAGAAATGTATAAAATGAATACTAATATATTTTCCATATCGCCAGATGTAGTCGTTTCCGAACAGAATTTTGTGCGGCTCAATAATCATCTTGAGCAGGAATGGGGACTTACTGTTGAGAAAATCCCTTATCACGAAATTTCCAAAATGGGCGGTTTGCTTCGGTGTTCTACTTTGCCTTTGGTAAGAGAGTAAATTTAGCAATTAAACCACATAGAGAATTTGTAATAATTCATAGATAATAAGATTTTGACTCCTTAGAGAGATATTATTTTTCAGACAGGATTAGCAAGATAATTTATTTGTTCCATTTTATTTTCGGAACTAAATAGATGAATTTAGTTATACTCAACTTTTTTAAATAGTAAATAGTAAATGTTCATATAGTAAATTCCTCGATAATAAGATTTTGACTCCTTAGAGAGATGTTATTTTTCAGACAGGATTAACAAGATAATTTATTTGTTCCATTTTATTTTCTGAACTAAATAGATGAATTTAGTTATACTCAATTTTTTTAAATAGTAAATAGTAAATGTTCAAATAGTAAATTCTTCTATACTTTTAACTAAAATCCTATGTTCAGCCAAATCACCGATACTATTTTAATGGTAGAACCCGTAGCTTTTGGGTTTAATGCCGAAACCGCTGTCAATAATTATTTTCAGCAAAACGACCATTCATCGGAAGATGAAATTCAGGCAGCAGCATTGCTCGAATTCAGCAATATGGTAAAACTGCTACGTGACAAAGGAATCAAAGTTATTGTGGTGCCAGATACTTTGGAGCCACATACGCCCGATTCTATATTCCCAAATAACTGGATTTCGTTTCAGAAAGACAACAGAGTCGCTATGTATCCCATGTTTGCTCCCAATCGTAGGGTCGAAAGACGGCTCGATATTGTTGAAAAAGTAATTGGACATGGATTCAATATATCTCAAATGGTGGATTATTCGGTGTACGAAAATGAAAATCGTTTTTTGGAAGGTACAGGAAGTATGATTTTCGACAGAGCGAATCGCATTGCCTATGCAGGACTTTCGCCAAGGACCGATGAAGAACTCTTTCATTGGTTTTGCAATGATTTTGGTTATCAACCAGTCACATTCGCAGCAACTCAGCCCGTGAATAACGAAAGACTTCCTGTGTATCATACCAATGTAATGCTCTCTGTGGCAGAACAATATGTGGTAGTTTGCATGGATAGTATAGAAAATCCAGGCGAAAAAAACACACTTATAGATCATTTTAAACATACTGGTAAAGAGCTAATTGAAATAAATATTGAGCAAATGCAACAATTTGCAGGGAATGTGCTTCAATTGAAGAACGAAAATGACGAACACTACTTGGTAATTTCACAATCGGGATATGACAGCCTTACAGAACAGCAAATCCAAAAACTCAGTAGCTACAATGAGCTAATTGTCGTCCCAGTACCAACTATTGAAAAACTCGGTGGCGGTAGTGTTCGCTGTATGATAGCGGAAGTGTTTTAAAAAATTGCTAAATAGTCATTTACAAATTTGATATATATAATGGAAAAGAAAACAGCAGCCGAGTTAATGGCACTTGAAAATAAATACGGAGCTCATAATTATCATCCACTGCCCGTAGTACTCGAGCGTGGTGAAAGTGTATTTGTATGGGATGTAGATGGGAAAAAGTATTATGATTTTTTGTCAGCCTATTCTGCTGTAAACCAAGGACATTGTCACCCGAAAATTATTAACACATTAATTGAACAATCGAAAAAGCTCACACTTACTTCACGTGCTTTTTACAATAACAAATTGGGTGTTTACGAAGAGTTTATCACTCAATATTTCGGGTATGAGAAAGTTCTACCCATGAATACTGGAGCCGAGGCGGTGGAAACAGCCATCAAACTTTGTCGGAAATGGGCTTATCAAAAAAAGGGAATTATTGAGAACGCTGCACAAATTGTAGTTTGTGAGAACAATTTTCATGGACGCACAACTACAATCATCTCATTTTCAGTAGATCCAGATGCAAATAGGCATTACGGCCCTTACACGCCTGGCTTCATAGTAATTCCTTACAACGATGTAGCTGCGTTGGAAAAAGTGCTGAACGAAAACTCCAATGTGGCAGGGTTTTTAGTAGAGCCTATTCAAGGTGAAGCTGGGGCGTATGTTCCTGATGAAGGATATTTGGCACAATGTGCTGAACTTTGTAGAAATCACAATGTGCTTTTTATGGCCGATGAGGTGCAAACTGGAGTGGCGCGCACAGGAAAACTGTTGGCTTGCGATTACGAAAATGTACATCCTGACATTCTTATTCTTGGGAAAGCTTTATCAGGTGGAGTGTATCCAGTTTCGGCAGTATTGTCTTCCAACGAAATAATGGAAGTAATCCGACCAGGACAACACGGATCCACCTTTGGCGGAAATCCAGTGGCAGCAGCGGTAGCAGTTTCAGCCTTGGAAGTGGTTCGCGACGAGGAACTTGCTGCGGCAGCTTATGATCTTGGCAATTATTTTCGAGATGAAATGACACGATTGTGCCAATTATCGAAAGTTGCTTCTTTTGTGCGCGGCAAAGGCTTACTCAATGCTTTAGTCATTAACAATTCAGAACATAAAAATTTGGCATGGGATATTTGCTTAAAATTAGCTGAAAACGGACTCTTGGCAAAACCAACGCATACACACATTATTCGTTTTGCTCCGCCTTTAGTTATTACCCCTGAACAACTCAAAGAATGTGTTGGTATAATCGCGAAAACTATTCATAGCTTTGAATAAGGAGTTTGAATTTTATCTATAATCAAAAGATTTATCCTTCTTTTTCAATCTGTAAATATGATTTTGAAGTGAATAAAAGATTGAAAATCAAAAAGAATCACATTTTGTTGATTAGTTTTATATTCAGACATCATTACTTTAGTTTGATATAAAACAATTTTATATATCTTTGCTGCCATAAATTTTATTAAAACACAGAACATCATGAAAAAAACATTCCTTTCATTCTTTCTTGTAATGGCATTTTCTATTTCAGGGTTTTCACAAATTGACAAAATTGTTGGTAAATGGAAAACTATTGACGACGAAGATGGATCTGCTAAATCTATTGTATACATTTTCAAAGCTACCAATGGTAAGTATTATGGAAAAGTTGAAAAATTATTCAAGAATGTAGACTCACTGTGTACCGAGTGTGAAGGTGCAGAAAAAGATAAACCAAAATTAGGTATGACAGTGATTAAAAACATGACTGAGAAAAGTGGCTCACTTACCGGTGGAACCATTTTAGACCCGAACAATGGTAAAGTGTATAAATGTAATATCAGTTTCGATGCAAAGGCGAACAACCTTAAAGTACGTGGTTCTCTTGATAAGATGGGAATTATCGGTCGTTCGCAAACTTGGGTCAAAGAATAATATCTGATTGTCAGCTTGATAATTATTATCAAAGAATATTTATACAATCAAAAAAGTTAATTAATCTAAAACTCTAAATTATTGCATAAAAACTGTTGTATAACATATATTTCTACTATATCTTTGCAAAGTGTTTTTCATGGTATTAGATTTAAGGTTAATTAAAAGATTGGGTTGTCGTGAGACAACCTTTCTTGTTTTTAAGCCAATCCATTTGAACAATGAATCAAAATACTTCCCGATTAAAAAATAGCATTTTATCTGCATTACCCAAGGCTGCAAAAACGATTATTTGGTTATTAAAAATTATTTTGCCCATCAGTTTAGCAGTAAGTCTTCTCCAATACTGGGGATTTATTGCAGTATTGGCTGAATTTTTAAAGCCTCTTTTTGCCCTGATAGGTTTGCCTGGCGAATCTGCCATTGTGTTCATATCTAGCTTATTCCTATCACTTTATGCTCCTATTGCCATTATGACTACTTTGGCGCTTGATATGCGTGAGATTACGATCTTGGCTTTGATGTGTCTAATCTCGCACAATCTGTTTGTGGAGTCAGCTGTTCAGCAAAAAACGGGTACCTCAGCTATGATTATGTTTGTGTTGCGCATTATTTTTTCTTTTATAGGTGCTGCTTTATTGAATTATTTTTTGCCTGATAAAATTGGAAATAGTCTTGTGCAAACCACAGCACCTGTTTTTGCCAATTATGCTGAAATGTTGGTTTTCTGGCTTCAAAATTCAAGCTGGTTAGTTCTGAAGATTGTGTTAATTGTAAGTGGCTTAATGATCTTACAAAATCTTTTGAAGGAATTTAAAATTATTGACTTGATTTCCAACGTTTTTGCTCCGTTTATGAAAATCATGGGTTTGTCGCCTGAAAGTTCATTCTTATGGTTCGTAAGTCAAATTGTGGGCCTCACTTATGGTTCAGCCATCATGATTGAATCTGTCGAGAAGCATGATATTTCCCCACGCAGTGCAATGTTACTAAATTATCATATTGCTATCAATCATTCTTTACTCGAAGATACTTTGTTGTTTGCGGCAGTGGGAGTTCCTGTAGGTTGGATCATTGGTCCAAGATTTTTATTGGCCTTTATTGCTGTGTGGACATTCCGTTTAATTATTCGAGTTTCTAACCGAAAACAAAATGAACTGAGTATTCAACCTTGAAATTTTAATTTTTTATCTTCTTTTACATGAATAAGCTCTCCCATTTCTAATATAAATAGGTATAAACAGTATTTTTAAGAAGTATTTTTTTTATCTTTGTTCCATACCTTGTAAATTGATAAATATGTCGAAAAAAATGTCAAATACTAAGAAAATGTTGATAGAAGTGGCACGAGTACTTTTTGCGAAAAATGGCAAAAAAGATGTAACTATGAACGACATTGCCGAAGCTTCAAAAAAAGGACGTAGAACATTATACACATATTTCAACAACAAAGAAGAAATTTATAAAGCTGTAATTAACAAAGAATTAGAGCAGGTACTTGATAGTTTATATTTAGTTTCGGCTGAAAATGTTGCTCCTGATATAAAACTCACCAATCACATTATTACTCACCTTGATGCTATAAAACTTGTTGTAACCCGCAATGGATCACTCCGTGGTGATTTTTTTCATGATATTTACGAAGTGGAACGCACTCGCAGAAAAGTTGATGTTAAGGAAATTGCATTGATTAAAGAGATCTTGGTGGAAGGTATAGAACTTAAAGTTTTTAAACGGATGGATCCGAATTTGTCCGCCATGATAATCTTCTATGCTATTAAAGGACTCGAAGTACCTTATATTCGCCAAAATATCAGTGATGAGTTTGATCGCAATAAAAATACGATAGTCGATTTTGTATTCCAGGGAATAAAAAAGGCTAGAAATTAGGTCTTATTTATATTTCTTCCTTTCAATTCAATAGGTATTACTAACAATCACACATACAACTATTTACATGTTTAAACTATCAACGTAATCTGCTTATAATCCAGACAATACATCAAACTACCACTTTTTGATTACGGAAAAATTTCTTTAATTGACTTTTTTGAGTACCTTTGCAGCCATAAACTGAAAGATTCAAAAAACTATGGCTTTTGTCAATAACACCATGATAGTTCGGCGTGAACTAATGACTAAACTGATAAAACTTTACAACGAAAATCGGTTGGTAGAGGAAATAGACCGAATTCCACTTAAAATGTCGCCCAAAGACGCACAAGCACGAGGTAGATGTTGTATTCACAAAGAAAGAGCTGTTTTAAAATACAAAATGCTTCCCATCTTGGGCTATCGCATTGATGAAGAAGAGGATGAACTCACTCCTTTATCGGTATATGCCAACAAGGCGATTCACCGCAAAACCACTAGTCAATCGATACTTACCGTAGTAGACGAAGCCTGTACTGCTTGCGTTAAGACGAGTTATGTAGTTACCAATCTATGCAAAGGGTGTGTGGCACGTTCCTGCTCTATGAACTGTCCGAAAGATGCCATCACTTTTATGGAGAACGGACAAGCTCACATAAATCATGCTAAGTGTGTCAATTGCGGCATTTGCAAAGAGGCCTGCATGTATCATTCCATAGTATATATTCCAGTGCCTTGCGAGGAAGTTTGCCCTGTAAAAGCAATTCAAAAGGATGAAAATGGCATAGAACATATTGACGAATCAAAGTGTATCTATTGTGGTAAATGTATCAACGCTTGTCCTTTTGGTTCTATTTACGAAGTTTCCCAAGTTTTCGATATATTGCCAGCTTTAAAACGTGGCGAACAATTGGTAGCCATTGTTGCACCTTCTATCATGTCGCAGTTTAATAATAACTGGACTGAGATATACAATGCAATCAAAAAAATCGGCTTTGCTGATGTAATTGAAGTGGCTCAGGGAGCTATGGAAACCACTCGATGCGAAGGAGAAGAGCTTCAAGAAAAATTAGAATCGGGTCAACAATTTATGACGACTTCCTGTTGTCCTTCTTATATAGAATTAGTTAACAAGCACTTACCAGAGATGAAACCTTTCGTTTCGCATACTGGTTCGCCGATGCATTATACCATCGAAATGGCTAAGGAGCAATATCCCGAAGCGCAAATTGTATTTGTGGGACCATGTGTTGGTAAACGTAAGGAAGTCTTAGATCATCCCGATATTGAATACATACTAACATTTGAAGAAATAGATACACTTTTCAGAGGTTTATCCATCGAATTGGAAGCTACTGATGTGGAAATAACAACTGCTCCACTCGATGGTCGTGGTTTTGCAAGAGCTGGAGGAGTCATAGCGGCAGTTCAAAGTATGTACCCCAATGTGGGAATTAAACCTATTCAAGTGTCAAATTTGAACAAAAAGAATGTAGGCTTGTTACGTGCATATACCAAAGGTAAAGCTCCTGGAAATTTCATTGAAGTAATGGCATGTGAAGGTGGCTGTATTTCAGGCCCTTGCGCTAAGGTTGATTACGCGCAGGCTCAGAAATTATTCAAAAAAGCCATGAGCGAAGTATAATTTTGTTTTAATATAATTTTTTATTGTGCGTCAGGCGATACTATATTATTTCCTGACGTATTTTTTTTTGATAGTTTAGTGTGAAAAATTTATATACATTCTTAGGATTGTTATCCCTATTATTGGGTGTAATAGGAGTTATATTGCCCTTGTTACCTACAACCCCGTTCGTTTTACTTTCGGCAGCTTTATTCGCCAAAGGTTCCACCCGTTTGCACTATTGGCTTATAAATCATAGATTGTTCGGAAAATTAATAAGGGATTTTCACGAGAACAAGACCATTCCACTTCATGCCAAAATCATAGCTATATCTATGCTTTGGATATCTATTTTGTATGCCATTATAGTTGTAGCTTCTGGAAAGTTATGGTTACAAATACTTTTAGCTGCAATAGCCACAGCAGTAACCATTCATATATCGAGGTATAAGTCCAGAATCAATAAATCCAAATTTTAGCAATTTTCATTTATTTTCTTCTCAAATAATAAAGTATAGCATAAAAAAGGAATAATGTATAAACCTTTTATCTGTTGATTTTGTTATGAGTTGAAAGATAAAAATTATAGAAAATAAATTAACAAATAAATAATATGGCAGAAGAAGATCCAGTTATATGCACATGCTTAGATATGACAAAAAGTGAGTTGGTGGCTGAAATTAAGAAAAGAGGACTAAAAACAATAGAACAGGTTGGAGATGAAATAGAAGCAGGTGCAGTTTGTGGAAGTTGTATCGAAGATATTCAAGATGTACTTGATGAGGTAAATGGATAATATATTTTCAATTTGAACTTGCTAATATGAATATACAAAACTAGTTTTAGTAGAAAGCATTCATATAAAAAGGTTGCAATACATTATGTATTGCAACCTTTTTGGTATTTGTAAAAATTGGTATTTAAAATCTTAACTCTAATCTTCAGTTAGACTTCTGTTGGCACCATATACGATTTTCAAGGCATAAGATCTACGCAATGATTGTTTGATGTCATTAATAATACCCATTTTGGTATCTTTATCAGCTTTAATGGAAACCGTCATTAAGTTCTGGTCATTTTCATTCATTGCACTTCGTTCGCTTACAATAAAATCTTCCAGGTCATTCGCATCGGCAAATGTGTCACCAAGTTGAATACGAGTTTCCGAACCAAAGGCTTTTTGATATTGATCAGTAGGTTTACCTACATAAATATAACGTGTCAGCGATTTATTTTCAAGTTTTGTAACCTCTGAGGCAGAAGGAGCTTTCACCCGTACTTTAAAGGTTACTTCCTTCATGCTGGTAATTGCCATAAAGAAGAACAAAAACATGAAAATAATATCCGGTAACGATGAAGTAGCTAAAGCCGGCGTTTCTCTTTCTTTGTCTTTTCTGATTTGTGCCATTATTTTAGTCCTCCATAATTTTTAGGTTCAGCTTCCGATATTTTTTGAGGATAAACCGCTTGTATAGCTTTTAGTTGATCATCATTCAATTCATCGTAAAGTGATCCGAATTTTTGTTTTGCCAACTCGTTTCTAAGTTCGTTATAAGCAGCCACTAATTCGTTTTGCACACTTATATAAATCTGATATTGTGTATCTACGTCGTTTTGAAGCGAAATAACATGATCCTTTGTAACTTCAATATCTCCAATTAAAGGAATATTTACTAAAGTTTTTACCGGAAGGTTAGCTTCATTATTCTCATTCTTAATGAAATCTTTCGCTCTTTTACGCAAATCACGAATATCCATCAGTTCTCCCTGAACCTGTAACTGATTCTGGCTGTTCACTTTAACAACAAAAATGTTACGTTTATTAACATCAACAGGCGGTACGACCATATCTTTTGGAAGTGGTGCTGGGAGTCTTCGCGACAACCCCGTACTGGTGCTCATTGAAGTAGTTACAAGGAAGAAAATCAAGAGCAAAAACGCGATATCAGCCATCGAACTTGAATTAATCTCGCTGGTTTTTCTTTTCTTTCCCATGATATTAAAATTCTACTGAGTTAATTTAACTCGTTATTTTAGTTTTGTATAAATAGCCGAACCAGCAATTGTAGCAATTAGTGCGATAAATAATGCGTAAATGGCATAAATAATCATATCGGTAAATTGTGCCCAAAAGCCTACGTTATCAGTACCTTCGTAACCGATTATTGATACTTTTTCGGAACTTCCTAATGCCCAAGCAACTACGAATATAATTATGAAAATTGCAATTGGGATTAATAATTTTAATCCTGCCACAGGTGAAGCTATCATTGTTTTGACAAATCCAATAAGCGTCAACAGTAAAGTAATACCGATGGTAAGTCCTATCAAGATATAACACCAAAATATTAGCGGCTCTGTGAATTTTGGCACGGTAAGTACGTCTTCGCCAATGGTCAAAGATTCTGCATTACCGCCAACATAAATAAGCGCAACTAATACAACAGAAACTATACCCAGTAGCAAAATCGTAAATCCGGAAACTTTTTCAATTAATTTTGACATATCAAAAATTTTTTGAGATTATTTTTTTGTGTGTTTTACAATGATATCGAGCAATGTTATAGAAGAATCTTCCATATCATTTGTCATTCCTTCAATCAAAGTAAGGATATAGTTAAAGAATACTTGTAGAATCATAGCTACAATAAGTCCAAACACTGTTGTTAAAAGGGCCACTTTCATACCACCTGCTACAACTGTTGCCGAAATATCACCTACTTGTTGGATTTTGTCGAAAGCCTGAATCATACCGATTACTGTTCCCAAGAATCCTAATGAAGGAGAAAGCGTAATAAATAAAGATATCCATGTAAGATTTTTTTCTAATAATCCTAACTGAACACCACCATAAGAGGCAACTGATTTTTCAACTACATCGATACCTTCGTCATAGCGTGAAAGACCTTGATAGAAAATAGAGGCAACTGGACCGCGTGTATCACGACAAACATCCATTGCAGCATTTACACCACCTTTATCCCAAGCTTCGTCGATGCTTGTTAATAATTTTTTTGTATTAGTTGAAGATAAACTTAAATAAAGAATACGTTCAATACAAAGAGCTAGACCTACGATTAAACAGAAAGCGATTGGAGCCATCCAGCCTGCGCCCCCTTCGATAAATTTTTGTTTTAACGCTTTGTGCATACCACCTTCTTCAGCAACTACTGCTGCGTCATCAGTAACTTGTGTTGACTCGACTGCTGTGGCTGAATCTGTTGCGGCTACTTGTTCGGTTGCAGTAGAATCTTGCGCTACTACATTCAAAGTGCTTCCAAGGCTGAAGATTGCTACGATTGATAAGATTGCAAATACCTTTTTCATTTTACTACTTTTTTTAGTTTCTAAATTTTTATTTTATTTTTGTTTTTAAATTCCTTATTTATGTGTGTTGTGCGGAGAGGAAGAGATTCGAACTCTCGATACGATT
>JBBRHJ010000083.1:0-12637 GCA_038222885.1 Bacteroidales bacterium
AAGCGAACTTTCACAGCTTCCTTGGTTGCAGCACTTACTTTTGTATCTTCAAAATACCGCCATCCTGGAGATTGAACAGGATCGCCAATGTCATTTTTGTAACGGTCAGTAGTCGTTACTTCCAGTGTTTTATTTTCTGCATTGCTAATATGTGTAGCGTCGCCTATATTGTGATAGATATAATCTTGAAATTTATTCTCATCCAATGATTTAGAGCGGAACATATCGAAATAATAAGCAGTAGTATCGCTTGTGCGAATAGTGCTTAATGTCCGTTCTTGGTCGCAATTATTCACCTTATCTTTTAAAAACTGAGTGGCAAAACTAAACTTTTTGCTGATAGGGTCCTCTAAATGCTTCGGCTCACACGCAACATTTACGGTCGTATTTTGCCAAACAAACGAATTTGATTTCCATACATCTTTATCCGAACCATGCGAACTTCCATTGACAATTACAGTATTATTACCAGCATATAACCTGAAATAATTTTCGTGCAACGGTATTTGACGCTCAGCCACAGAGGGTGGAAGCCCAGCATTTGGTGCCATATCATAACCTGCTCCGTACAACTCCATACTAATTCCTGTACAATGCGAATGTACATAATGTGCACCACCAATGATGCCACATAGACCATACAACTCATTATTTTTCTCAACATAATTTCGTTGCAAAGCCAAACCTGCATGTTTTATCAACACAGTTGGTTTATATTCAAATTTACTAACTGAACTTGCAGGAAGTGGCGAATCCCAAAATAATATGAGTGAGGAGTGTCCGTCGAAAGGACTATCAGACAGATCCGAACTGCGACCACCTTCAAGTGCATAGGATTGCTGCAAGGCTATTTCTGCTTTTTTTTGCAAATCGGTGTAGCCCCTACGTTTTGCCATATTCAGCACATAGAAATAGTTCTTTTCGGTTGAATCATTGTTTCGTTTTGAATCGCCAAATCGTACAAATCGTCTATCGGGATGGCGCATCTGTTCAAAAAGAAAGACACCTTCAAATATATTTTTATTTAACTCAGTAACATGCATCTCCGGTTTTATACGGTCGATAATATTTAAAATCAATGGGATATTTGGCATAAAGCTATAACTGGTCGACTCAGGCCAAATACCTTGCTCGCCAAACATAGGCAAAATAGTGTATTTGAATGAGTTTTGACGCTTCGTTCCTTTTTCCCAAAATATATTGAAAAGTCGTTCTCTTTCGGCATCGTTTTCCACACACAAAATTGAATACAATGAACCTGGAGCCGTAAGTATGGGGTGGTTACTTACCATTTTTCCATGTATATCGGCAGGTCCTGATTCTTTTAGCGCATTTCCAGCAATATTGGCAATTGCTTTTTGGGCTTTTACGTTATCAAAATTCACATAAGCAGCTGTTGCTTTGCTATACACTTTTGTGTCCGATTTTTTAAGAAAATTATAAATAAAATCGTACGCCAGCGAGAAGTTGACAAAAGTAGACCGAGGATCAAAAAAATAATTGCCGCAAATAGTTGTTGTTTCGGGCGTTTTAGGTGCAATTTCATCAATATAAAATGCCAAAATATCAGCCGAATACTGAGCATATTTTTCTTCGCCCGTTAAATAATAAAGTATGCCGGCATTGGCTGCTTGCATTAATACTCGATTATGACCGTTGAGAAAGGGTTGACATTGCGTTTCGGACAAATTATCGGTCGTAGGGAAACTCGGAATAGTACTAAATATAGCAGCCGGATTGGTCTGATGTTTCAATAACTCCTCATCTACCGATTTATGTAGCTGTATAACAAAGTTTTTAGCCCAATCGTTGTTTTTAATTAATTCGAGTGTTTGGCTTTTTTCAGCAGCTGTGGTGAAAATAACAGGATGCTGCAACGATTGAGATTTTAATGGAATAAATAACAGCAGATTCAGCGTTATTAGGATAAATAAAAAATTGTTTTTCATGATATTGACATTGTTGGTAAAATGGCTAATTTCAGTAAAATAGTTATATTATTTTTTTTCAAAATTCTGATACAAATAATTACAGAATTTTAGTGCTAAAACAAAACATCAGGGTCAGACTATATATAATACTCTGACCCTGAATTTATTTAAACTATCAATGTTCTAAAAAACAGTTTTACTTTTTAAGAAATTTATCATTTACTATTTTACCTGATTTATCTGTCATTTCAATGATATAGATTCCCTGTGGTAATTGCCCAACTTCAATTTTATCATTATAAATATCACTTTTTGAAATCATCATCATTCCAGTAAGTGAGTAAACTTTTACTGTGGATAATTCAATTCCTTTAATGTTAAGAGCATTCGTTACAGGATTAGGATACAATTGAACTGAACTTGCTGATTTATCATAAATATTAAAGACACTACTAATAAATGAACTCGTTTTATATTTCACTTGTGTTATGCCGTCAGGAGCTGTTACCACTGCTACATCATCTAACGACATATAACCATAAGTACGTTCAAATCCCGCTTTGTCTTGTACTTTCACAGTGGCATCTTTGTTCGTAAATACCATCGATAAGAAAGTCGAAACTGTTAAGTTGATTGGAAGATTGACAATCATCTTATTATCTTGATTAATGTTAAAGAAAGTAGACATTAGAACAGCATTAGTATTTGTAAGATTAAAATCAAAAACATATACTGCTTTGTCATTATTTTCTGCAACGACTTCTAATTTTAGATTTTCAGCTACTAAAACATCTAAAACCAGTGAATCTAAGTTGTGTACTCTCAACGATTGCAACGCTCCATTAGCATCGTAAACATTCATTATTGAGGTTGATGCTATTACTAACTTAGCAAGTGCATCTTTAAGTTTCATACCTGCGGTTACACCAGTTACTTTATTATTAGTTACAGTTAATCCAGAACCAGCTTTTGCAGTCAACGAAGTGTTACTATTTAATGGCATATTGATTAACTTATAAATTGTTTGTGATTTCCCGTTTCCAGAAGTTACTACTAATAAATCAGCATCAGCTAAACTTACATCAGCTCCTAATACTGTAGACCCACGTTTAAACACGAACACCTGAGTGGAGTCTGCTTTATCCAATACAAGCGATATAGTTGCAGGTGTATGGCTTGTTATGTTACCTTTAATCGTGAGATCTTCACCTCTATATCCGCTACTAACGATTAATCTTAATGACGTAACTGTTGATCTGTAGTCGGTACGTGGATCCATAATGTGGAGTCCGATATTGGTAGTTGGATTTCCAGTAGTTGTGGCAATCCATTCAGAACTCTCAGCGGTTTCCATACCACCACCGGCACGTTCTAATGTCCCTTTACTTACTGATGGTTTACGTACCAAACTTAATGTGCCTGTTAGACGAACTCCTGCTACTGAATCACCTATTAAATGGAAACGGTCAATCATTTCATATGCTGAAGCATCTCTTACGTTTTTTGTGCCATCTAAAATAGAATCATTGGTCACTTTTAATAAATACAGATAATTACGTGTCCAACAAGGAGTGGCTTGTTGGTAGATTAAATAACCAGGCCAAGCATTAGTTGTATTGTCTTTTGCTCTACCTCTAAAAATAAAATTGGATTCTGCTAGAATTTTATCTTGATAAGCAGAAACTCCTGGATCCCTAGTGCCAGTACCCATTACAAATACATCATTACTTTTTACCCATGGGTCGGTTTGATTATCGTCCATTAACCAACCTTTACCAAGATATGGATTGTCCACAGTTGGAGTTGCAATCCAATCTGCTAAAGTTCCATCATTTTTCCAACGTTTAGATGGGAAATAGTGAGATTGATATATTTTCACACCATCAGCAGCAAAAGTTGCCGCAGTAGTCGCATTAACACATGTATTGACCGCTTCCTGCCAAGTTTGAGTAGCAGAACCTCTTACTACACAATATTGACTTAAATCCAGCTCTTCAGTTCCAGGATTGTAAATTTCAATTGCATAACCCTGAGTATGTGCACTTTGAATAAATTCAGAGAAGAAAGGCTCAGCAATATTAGGTTGCACAGGTACTCCTTGTTTCTGGAATATAAAATTATAGGTTAACGAAATGGTATCACTTTCCGAAGTTACTGTTACTGATGTAGTTCGTTGATCAAGATTACCATTCAAATTAACTGCATTTTTTACACTAATTCTGGCTCTTATATCCTCCGTTTTAAACTGGAATGCAGGAATATTTTTAGCATTGTAAGCCAAGTCCACCACATATTGAGTTTTCAATGGAGTAAATTCAGCTAAAGTATCACCAACGTTCCATCTCGGATATTGAGTGTGATCAATATCTGGCCATGTTACTGTGCGAAGCAGTGCATTGTTGCCACGAACGTAATCGCTTACTGCCAAAAAATATTCTTTTACTTTTGCATTATTTTCGGAAGTAACTTTAATTTTATCTCCAAATTTCAGGTCAACTCTATTTTGTCCATCAACAGGTATAATCTCCCATTTAGCCTTTTCTGGTTTATCTAAATATTTCAACAAGCTATCTTTACGAGTAGCAAAAGGGATATTAATTAAAGAGTCTATTCCTACACCTTCGGATATAGCATATCTGAAACCAGTTGACCAACGATAAGTATAAACAGTATCGTTTACATTAGTAACTGGATTTAGTACTAAGATCGTAACAGGATTAAGAGTTTTTCTTGGAAATACCAATGCAATATTAGGATCGGCATCGCGAACCTGTAAAGTAAATTCAGACTTTAATAATTCATTTCCAACTGCATACAACGCGAACTTATCACCCAGTCGAGAAATATACGATGCTGAATCGGCAAATATAGCATTCTGTGTGTACGACCAACCCATACCTTTCCCCAAATTAAAATATCGAGCTAAAGAATCACCACGAACAGTATTCCAAGGAACTGAGATGGTTTTTGCAGCTTCGTTGAGTATCACTTTCGAAGGATCTTTTACTGTATAGTCAAGATTATATACACCATGATTACCAGCGGAAGTAAACGCCATATTTCTAGAAGTGTTTTTTGGAATAACCAACCACTCCGAAGTCAAAACATCAGTACCACGAGATTGATTCCAGTTCATGTTGCCCTTTGTTATACTTGATTTACGCACCATAATACTGGCAGTCATCGCATCAGAAATGCCGGCTATAGAAGGCATTGTATATCCTCTTATATAAGGTGAGAAAAACATATTGAATTCATCGATATATGTAGAATCCATAACACCGAGACTATTTGTATATTTCCAA
The DNA here is from genome assembly GCA_038222885.1 of Bacteroidales bacterium. Lineage (GTDB taxonomy): Bacteria > Bacteroidota > Bacteroidia > Bacteroidales > Paludibacteraceae > Paludibacter. The sequence continues at coordinate 5,237 of JBBRHJ010000083.1, forward strand.
TGGATTAAGTAACCAGCCGATGACATAGCATTCAAAGTCTGAACACGAACAGACACAGAGTCTTTTCCAAAACATTGCCAAATAGGTTTATTTATCCAACCAAGGGTGTTGGCAGTTTCAACTTTATGCACAAACTGCTTGCCTATTTGTGCTATTGCTGTATTATGATTTGGAATACCATTATGTCTTACATTATCAGCATCCCATACCGATGATACAACATAAGATTCGCCTGGCTGAAGTACTCCTTTTAAATAAACTTTACCAAGGGTACCATCTGTTTCTGGGTTACCACGATTAAACTTAATAATACTATCAGAAATTTCAGTAATTCTGGTATTGTAATAAACCGAATGAATGGTGAAAGGTGCAAGGTCTATCGCTGTATCGCCCATATTGGTTATTTCAATATAAGCTGTTGCCTCTGCATCAGGTCGTACCTCAGTAATAATTAATTTCGGTATGCCTAATCCCGGAATATTGATTCGCTCGGCAAGAGCTTTAAACATTATAGTCATTAAGACTAAAAGTAAGAGTAGTGAAGTTTTTTTCATGATAATAAAATTAATTGTTTAAATAATTATTTTAGATTTTTAGAGACTGATTTTCGATAAATAATTTTATTGTGTTGTTTCAATGCACTTCAACTGATATGTTTGTTGAAATACTTTTGAAGCTATCTATCTTATTAGTAAAGGTAAATTTGGGTTGAGACCATATTGTTAACTTAAATATATTTTAGTGAGAAAAAAAACGGATGTCATACTTTAATAGCAAGCAAAGTTAATCATAATCGATATAAAATTACTTGCTCATTTTATTGAATATGTTGCTCATTCTCAAAAACTATCTAAATTCGATCCATTGGTTTATTATTAGGGATTCGTTTATGCAATATAATTCGTCGTTTTTCCATTTTAGTACCTTAGTGGCTATTTCAAAATCCTTACACAAAAGCATATTATTTCAAAAGAATCATTACTTAAAAAATGAGAATAATTTAGTGTTTTAGTGCTTAACAATGCTAAATACTCGTCTATATCCATTTGTATCATAAAGAGCTAACAAATAATTTCCAGAATTATAATCCGACATATCTATTTTGTTAAGCACATTGATGCCATCCATAGCAGTAAAACTTTGACCGTTTAAATTGCTAATCGAAGCATATCTAATTCCTTCGGCATTTTTAAGAAAAATTTCATTGCTAAAAGGATTGGGATATAGCACTACAGCCTGTAGATTTGAACTTCCAATACTTAAATCATCCAAAGCAGTTATTTCTATTTGAGGAACATTCCCTTGAATAAGGGTTTCCCATTTTGCTACCCATCTCGAAGCATTTCTAGGTCGGTTGGCAAGTAAAACTTTTTCAGTGTAAGGCAGCTCAATACCTAAACGACTGTGTAAATGATTGTATGCAATCTCCCATGCCATCCCTCCTCCACCTTTTGGTGGTACAATTCCATTTGCATCCGATTCACTTACTCTTACTTTGCCCTCACAAATATTGGACGGAACAGCTACTGAACCACTTGTCCAACTATTATGCAATTCTAGAAAATCAGTAAGTCTTTTTTGCTCCAAACCAAACAAATCAACACCCTGATTCCAAGCACTTTCGGCAGCATAAAGTGCCGAATTCATGCCAAGAGCCAAATGACCGAGGTCTCTGCATGTTTCCATACCTAAACCATCGATATAGGCAGTATTTGTGGTTCTGTCATCTCGCCATACCGATTCCATTTTTCCAACTGTCCAGTTTTGATAAGTATTCAAAAGCGGTTTAGCATTATCTGTATCAGTGGTTTGATAGATGTAAGTTCTTATTCTGTACTTCCAACGATTCACTGCTTTGTTAAATTCAATGCGGTCATCTTTAAAAATTGCGATTGCTATATGTGCTTCAATAGCCGACAAAATCCAATTATTGCCGGGCATTGTTTCGTCCAAAGTATAAGGCAAAAATAAATTTAGCATCCCTGTAAACTTTTCAATATCAGTGCTCGACCAACCTGCATTGCTATTTTTAATGATTTCAGCTGCATTTACATACCAAGGTGCAGCCCACGAAACCACCAGACGGGAGTTTGAGTATTCCAGCGGATTCGATCTGTATTTTACTGCCCAAGCATTCATAATCTGCATGGATTTGTTAGCATATTGAATATCTCCAGTAAAATACCACATTAATGACATTGAATATGCCGCTATTCCATCATCAACAATTTGGTTACAACCAATATTGGGTTTGTTGTACGATCCACATTTTACAGAATCATAAGGCAAATAATTGTATGTAAGCTTTGCATAAGTTGATGCTAAAAGTGCATTATAAGCACTCTTCCATGGCTCCTTGTTAGCAGCTATTTGTTGCTTCACAAAATCAAGTTGACTTTTAGTATTCAAAATACCAGGATGATTAAATTCCTGACCTTTTACAAGTATGGAAATTAAAATGAGAAACGAAAGCGATAATTTTTTGTACATAGATTTAATTGTTAATATTGAATTCTATTGAATAAACACCAGAGCCAATTTTCAAAACATCTTTCCCAACAATTTCAATGAGATTATCTTTTTGAAATTCGGTAAAGCTTTTACCATTAATTTTGATGGTTTGAAAATTACCTCCAGGTATAGTTACTTTTGCTTTTGTATTAAAAGGAACAAAGAGGAGTAAACAAAGAATAAATTCCGATAGTCTCAGGGCGTTTCCCTGTTAAAATACTCATACGTGATGGTGCGGAAAGTGCTTGTTGTGCATAAGCATTTGTAAACCGAACTCCATCTTTAGCCAAAGCATCGATATTTGGACTTTTAACTATATCGTTTCCATAGCAACCCAATTCGGTTCGTAAATCATCTACCAAAAAAACGACTACATTAGGTCGCTCTTGCGCAACAACCGATGGTAGAAATGGGCTAAATAGTTGGAGAAAAAAGCCTCCTGTTAGAATTTTATTAATGTGTATCATAGTGATTCATAATTTACTTAACTATTATTTTTCTAATTATCCTTGTGTTTTTGCTCGTCACTTCCAATATATAGACTCCACTTTGTTTACTGTTCATCTGGATATTGGTTGCAGCAACAAATTGACCCTTTTGCACTTCAACTCCACTGGGTGTGAAAATTCTATATTGTGCATTTTCATTATTTGCTAATCTTACTCTAAAATTGCCTTTGCTTGGATTAGGACTCAGGTGTAAAACATCTTCCTGAACTGCTGCAATAGTTGTAGAAACTGATGTTAATTCAAAATAATCCAAATCGAAACCAAAATCCAGCAAACTAAACCGTAATACATGTGTTCCTACTTCTAATTCAATGTTTCCAATATTCTCCACTAAATATGTACTTGATCCAGTATTTGTAAGAATTATATCGCTTAGAAAAGTTTTATTCTCATCAGGAAAAGAAACAGTAAGTTGTTTAAAAGCTGGTGTCCGTCTTGTTTGATGGCGAACGTCCAATTTGTACGTTCCTGATTTATCAACATTAATCGTATATTCTAACCATTCGCCTGACTTAATATCTCGAACGATATTGCCATCGGTACTAATGTCCACCATTTGGTCGTTTCTGAATGAACTTGAATTCATATTTAATTTATCCCAGTAGGCAATATTAATTCCACCATTATCATAATGTTCAAACTCTACTTTGCCCGGAATTGGATGTGGTTTATTATCAGCTGTGTATGCCCATTGCATAGCAGTTAGTATAGCGATACTTCTTTCTTCAGTTGCTCCTTGTGCATCTTTAGCGACTAATTTTAAAAGGTAAGATGCATCCAACATATTTGTAAGTGCTGGTTTTGAAGCCCAAACATAAGGTGCTTGCGTTAAAGTACCTACATCCACATTGTTTACAAATAGTGTTGCTTCTGTAAAGTCAGTTCCTACAATTGCTTCTACATCTAAATTCGACCCTTTGGGAACTTCTTGATTATTTTCTAAGTCTTTAAAACCAAGTACACGATTCAAATCAGCTGCTATTTCAACAACCTTTTGTCCTTTCTTATCAATATCAGCAATAAGTGAATGATTGCCGAACGACAAACTTGTTCCTTCGCCAATATACAAAGTAATAATTTGTTTATCAACACTTTGATCTTTTCTAACAACTGCAAAACGACCAGTAAAGTTGATGTTTTCGGCTGGCAAACTAAATACTTTCGAAGCATCTTCTTGACAAATTACATAATCAATAATGGTTTTAATCCCAACATGACTTATCACTTTGGCACCTATAATTACATCACCTCTATACAAATAATCAACCGATTTCACACTGGTATTGGTCGACAATGAAGGCTCAAAAATATGGACATAAGGTTTATTCCATGCTTCGCCTTGTTGACGAACGGCTAAAACTTGTGTTTTTTTATTGATATAACCACCTTCGGCCTCACGGGTCTTTGGTCCTAATGCTTTGGTATATTCACGAGCTACCCCAGCAGGAACAAACATATTCATATAGGTATTTGTCTCGTTTAAATCAAATCGAACTTTTGTAGCAGTACTTACAGGGTTTGTAACTTTGGTGCTTTCAAACAAATACCAACCTGGCGATTTTACAGGATCACCAGTATTGGTTTGGTATCTGGTTGTGGTCGATGTACTTAACTCCTCATTATTACTATTAAAAATATGCATTTCATCGCCTAAATTATGATAAATATAGTCGTGAAAATTATTTGTTCCTAATGATTTTGAACGGAACATATCAAAATAATATCCAGTAGTTTCACTGGTACGGATAGTGCTGAGCGTACGTAATTGTTGGTCGTTGTTTACTTTATCGTCTAAAAACTGAGTTGCAAAACTGAAATTTGGATTAATTGGGTCAGCCAAATGTTTTGGTTCAGCAGCCACATTCACAGTCGTATTCATCCATAAATAAGACGCTGAATTCCAAGCACCATCTTGAATACCATGTGTTGTGCCATTTACAATCATGGTATTATTGCCAGCATGTCTCCAAAAATAATTTTCGTGTTCGGGCAATGATCTTTCTGCTAATGATGGAGGCAAGCCTGCATTTGGTGCCATAATGTAACCTGCGCCATACAATTCCATCGTTATTCCTGTACAATGCGAATGCACATAATGAGCACCTCCAATGATACCACACAAACCATATTTATCATTGTCTTTTTCTACAAAGTTACGTTGCAATGCCACGCCGGCATGTTGTATAAGCACTGTGGGGGTTTGAAAATTTATTGTTGACTCTATGACTTTTGGAATATCAATTCCCCAAAATAATTGTTCGTAACCCAAGTAATTATCAAAAGTTGTTACTGGAACACTTGGGTCATAACCACCTATTGCATCGTATCCTTGGCGTAAAGCAACTTTTGCTTTTTGTGCATAATCGGTATAGCCTCTTCGGGTTGCCAAATTCAGCGTATATCTATATAAATTGTCCGTGCCATCAACCGATCTGTGCGAGTCACCGTAACGTACAAACTCTCTATTAGGCATTCTTAGGTTATCAAATAAGAAATTTCCATCTAAGATGTTCATGTAATTGGCCATAACATTCAAATTTGGCTTCAATTTATCAACCATATTGAGCACCATTGTAACATTTTGCATAAAACTGTAACTAGTCGACTCTGGCCAGATTCCTTGTTCGCCAAACATAGGTAAAATACTTTTCGTGAATGAGTTTTGTTCATTTGTACCTACTACCCAAAATACATTAAACATACGTTCGCGTTCGGTATCATTTTCGACATTAAGTATGCTGAACAATACTCCTGGAGCTCTTAGAATTGGATGATTTGTAACCGTTTTTCCATATTTTGTATCAGCACCTTCGGCTTCATCCAAGGCGTTCATTGCAATATTGTATATCGCTTTCTGTGCCTTTACATTATCAAAAGTCACTTTCGTTCCTGTTGATTTTTTGTAAATCAATGTGCCTGATTTCTTCATGAAATTAGAAACAAAATCATAAGCAATGGCAAACTGTCCATAACTTGCACGAGGGTCGTAAAAAGTATTTCCGCAAATTGTTGTGGTTGTTGGAGTTCTTAAAGTAAGAATGTCGATATAATACGATAAAATGTCAGTCGCAAATTGTGCATATTTTTCTTCTTCGGTAATGTAATATAGCATACCAGCATAAGCTGCATAATTCAGTACTTTGGTATGTGCTGCATTTGTCGTGGCCTGAGCCTCGGTCAGATTATCATCGGCAGGAATGGCTGGAATTGTATTAAGAACTGATGCTGGATTGGTGAGGTGTGTATTGACCAAAGCATCTATGTTAGTATGCAATTTTGTTACAATGGATTGAGCCCAATCGTAATTTTGAATCTTGGCTAAAATCTCCGCTTTATCTGCATTTGTTGCCCATATCATAGGATGTTGAAGGGACTGTGCTAAGGCGGAAACAGCAAAAATAGCTATTAGAAAGAGAGTTGTGATTAATTTTTTTGCTGTGGGTTTCATGATTTCTATTAGGATTTTAAAAAGCATTTACTTTACTTATTTAGCATTATCAAGATCAAAAGAAATACTTTTTTAAAGGTTTTAAGCTTCAAATAGGTCGGATTTTATTGTGAGTTTTACTAAAATATTCAGTCTGAGATTCAGACATTGTTTTCAGGAATAAAGATAATTGTTTTTACAATTAAACAACTTGCTCATTCTATTATTAAAGTTGTTCAATTTAATGATACATACAGAATAATAGAAAATATATGAATAGTAATACCAATTGTTATGACTATTAAAAACAAAACACCGAAACCTAAGAAATAAGTTTCGGTGCTAAATTCGTGATGTAGCTATCCAATTTATTTTGAATATAATTTATACACTTCGGCTCCTGCACTTAAAAATGCACCTGTACCATATACTTCAGTTTTATCAGCCCAAGCATTTCCTGGTGCAGCTCCAATAGGTTGTACAAATCCTAACATACCATCAGGAGTAATATGACTCACCAAACTATTCCAAGCTTTTTTCACAGCTGGCTCGTATGTATTTTTGTCTAAAACACCTTTATTTACCCCCCAAGCTAAACCAAAAGTGTAAAATCCAGTACCACTTGTTTCAGGTGTCGGATAGTATTTCTGACCTAATAGACTCATAGCCCAATGTCCTTCTGGCGTTTGGAGTTCGAGAAGTCTGGCTGCCATTTTTTTGAATATTTTTAGAAAATACTTATACTCTTTTGTTGACGGATCAAGCTCGTTCATAACATTTACAAGACCAGCAAACACCCAACCATTACCTCGTCCCCAGAAAATTTTTGTCCCATTATCTAACTTACCCATAAACGATTGGTCGCGAAAGTACAGATTTTCTTTTTTGTCGAATAAAAAATCGGTTGTAGCTTTAAATTCACTCATCAAAAAGTTGAGATATTTTTTATCGCCA
>JBBRHJ010000084.1:0-12593 GCA_038222885.1 Bacteroidales bacterium
GAGTGGACTTTGATTTTCAAAAACTCAATCAATGAAGAATCTTTTTTTATCAATTTTTTGCTTTTTATTGCTTTCGTGCAAACCAGACCTAGAATCTGGTAACGACATTATTAGTTTTAAATTTCAGGAAATTGAACAAGCAAATATAGCTACAATTTCGAAAGATAGTGTTAGCATCGTTTTGCCATCAAACACCGATTTAACAGCACTAACACCTATAATAGAGATCTCGTCGAAAGCTACCATAAGTCCGGCTTCGGGCGTTAAACAAGATTTTTCAAAACCATTTTTTTACACTATTACTTCGGAAGCTGGGACAAAAAAGAGTTATACCGTTCTAACTTATACTCAACCTACATTTAGGGTGAATAACATTCAACTTCCCGATAATTTTGTAAATGGCGAAATTAACGGTGATAATATCCTTATTAATCTAGCTTTTGGCAGCGATTTGAATGCTGTAAAAGTAACTTATATTCTTGCCGAAGAGGGAATTACCTCTAATTTCAAATCAGGCGAAAAAATAAATCTATCTCAACCTTATACTTGGAGACTTACTCGAGGAACAAGTTCAAAGACATACACAATTACTGCCAATATTTTAGCACAAGAAACAGGCATTAGAGCCGTTTGGGTAACCAACGTGGCAAGCTCTGTCCTCTTCTCTGAATCCGCACTTACTGCTATGGTCGATAAGTTGGCCGAATTGAATTTTAATACCATTTGTGTTTGTACCTATAACAAAAGTCAAACACTCTTCCCTAGCCAAACATTGGCAACTGTATTAGGAATTACACCTGCTCAAACAGTAATTTCTGGTTGCTCATGGGGCGATGTACTGGGAAAGTTGATTGAAAAAGCACATGCAAAAAACATAAAAGTAATCGCTTGGTTCGAATATGGTTTTGCGTCACATTATGCTGGTCAAGACTCGCCAATTTCGGACAAGCATCCCGACTGGGTGAGCAAAGACATAAATGGAAATCAAACCAATAAAAATAATTTCTACTGGCTGAATGCTTTTCATCCAGAGGTTCAAAAATTTGTAACAGATATGATTGTTGAATGTGTTACGAAATATCCTCAACTTGATGGAATTCAAGGAGATGATCGATTGCCAGCTTTACCAGCCCATGCAGGTTACGATGATTATACAAAACAACTATACAAAACCGAAACTGGCAAAACTGTGCCTACAAATCCAACTGAAACTGCTTTTTTCGAATGGAAAGCAAATAAGTTGAGTGATTATGCTGTTACACTTTACAATGCTGTGAAAGCTGTCCGTTCGAGCTGTTTGGTTACTTGGGCACCGAGTACACGCGGATGGAGCAAAGATAATTACTTACAAGATTGGCCAGAATGGATCAAACGTGGGGTGGCCGACTGGGTTTCTCCTCAATTATATCGATCGGAATCAGCAGGAATCGATTCGTATTCAATTTTAGTTTACAACGACTTACAAGCTATATTTAAAACCACAGAATTAAAGAAAAAATATGTTCCAGGCATGCTTGTTCGAAATGGTAGCGAGATTGTTTCGGATGCTTTTCTGGCTAAGTTGATTCAATACAATCGTTCGAAACAAGTTTTCAACGAGTCTACCTGGTTTTACGAAGCAATACCTTCGAAACAAAATGCATTTAAAGTCCTTTATCCAGGGAAAGCAATTTTTCCGTTTTAAAAAATGAAATTACATAAATGAAATTCATATATGTTACAATACTTCTTATTTTAGGACTAGGATTATTTTGTCAGACAAAAGAAGAAAATCAGTTTGTAAAAAAAAATGAACGGAGTAATTTTGTGAAGCAAAAAACCGCTTTTATCGATTCAGTTTTTCGGCAATTACCTGACAGCAAAAACGAAAAGGCATATATGAGTGCATTCTGGGCTACAGAATTAATGCTTCGGAAATCAGAGAAAGCAAAGTCAAATTTGAATTATGCTTTGCGAAATTTTTCTCTTTTTTCTGATAATTTTAAGCGATTGATCTTACAAAATACTTACAGCTTGTATCCGGTTGAATTTGTTCACGAGATAGATAGTCTACAAAATACAGAACAAAATGATAAGCGTTTTTGCATAATGTCCAATTATTTGATCCGAGAGAATTCAGTGGAAATCGGAAAGTGCATTGAAAATATGAAACATCGTTTTCCTGCATGGAATGAAAACCCAATATTAACAGCATTTGTCATTGAACATTCATATCAGCAACCGTTAACAAATAAACAGATTGAAGAATTAATCACTTTTAGGAAAGCAAAAAAAGAAGCCACTATTTTTATTTTCCTCAAAAAAGACAGAGATATTCCTGGTATTGCTATGATTCTTGACGGTAACGGAAATTTTCTTAAAGTAAAAAATGACACCTTGAAAATCAGATTGCTTGCCCGTTCAATAACAAATATATCAGGCTACATAACCAATGGAAACACTCCAACAGGCGTATACTCGGTACAAGGATTTGGAAAATCCGATAATATTTTTATTGGAAAAACGGCAACTATCAATACAGTATTACCTTACGAGATAAACTTAACTGAGTTTAGCCATGGAAAAATGAATAATGAATGGTCGTTGGAAGCTTATAACCGATTTTTTCCTGACAGCTGGCAAAATTTTACAGGAAAAAACATGGCTTATTATGCAGGAAAAGCTGGTCGCAGCGAAATAATCATTCACGGTACAACCATAGATACGGATTTTTACAAAGATCAGCGTTTTTATCCGTTTACACCATCACTCGGTTGTTTGTGCACATTAGAGCGTTGGGATGATAAAACTGGTAATATGATCGAAAGCGAACAAAAGAAACTGGTAGAAGCACTCAAAGAGAACAAAATTGAGAAAGCATTCATGTACGTGATTGAAAAATGAAACAAAAATTCAGCATACTTATACTCAGTTTAATCCTGCTAATTAGCTGCAAATCAAATAGCTTCGTTTTTTCGGGAGAAAAACAGTTGTTATCATTTGAAGTGGAATATAATTTGCAAAAATACAAAGGAGAGATAGATGAAGAGAATAAAATAGTAAACGTTAAGTTGCCATGGAATACCTATCTTGAAGGTTTTAAAAGTAAAATAGAAGTTTCAGCCAATGCAACTTACACCATATCTGACAGCGTCAATTTCAGTCAACCGCAAGTACTTACGGTAATTGCCGAAGATAAATCAAGTGTTCAGTATAAAGTCATAGTTAGTAATGTTCATAAATTGGCTCTGAATGATTTGAAAATTGAAGTGTTGGGTTGTTTACATACAAAACGTGATAGTAATCATGTGTTTATGTCAAGATTTAATGATACCAACTTGTCCGAACCACGTGTAAATTACATGCAAAATGGGCAGACACAATCAGGCGTAATCATAAGATTTAGAACAAATAGCAATTACATTAGAGTGAAATTTACTGAAACTGCTGGTGCACATTGGGGAAATGATTATGGTGTTTGGGAAGATGGAAAATGGATAAATAGTTTTGTAAATCACAATTTTACTGTTCAGAAATCGCCTAATAAAGACTTTGTTACTTGGGAAATATCCCCTTCGTTGATGAATGCGGTTGATTTATCAAGTATTGAAATTGAAAATGGGAAACAATTAATTGCAACTGAATTAGCTGTTCAGAAGCAGTATTTTGCCATTGGGAATTCTATAACACAAGGAGTTGGTCAAGGGAATGCAGGTTATTTGAGTTATCCGTTTCTATTTGGTCGAAAATTAAACTACGAAACTTACAATTTAGGAGTAGGCGGTAGCAAAGTGAGTTGGAAAGTGGCCACTGAGTTAGAAAACCGTAAAGCTGATTTGATTACAGTGCTTTGGGGCTACAACGATTGGTATTTTGTGGGTGAAACAGCCTCCAATTATCGCAATTATATGTTAGCCTTGATTAATAAAATCCGTGAATTTCAGCCGAATACAAGCTTGGTTTGTATAAGTTTGATTGGCACCGAAAATCCAACTCCTACAAGTGGGGTGAAAATCGAAGAATATCGGAAGGTCATGGAGCAATTGGTTGCCGAAAGAAAAGCATTGGGTGATACCAATATTTTTCTTTTAGATGGGTCCAAAATTAATGTTGAGTTAATGGATAAAGTACATCCAAGTGTACGAGGAGCTGCCGATTTGGCAACTATTTTAGAGGATTTTATAACAAAAACTATTCAATTAAAATAAAGAGAAGATGAAAAAAAGACTGGTAATATTGAAATGCATTTTCATCCAAATTTTCATCATGGTGGTTATCACTTCCTGCACCAACCCAGATTTGAGCGATCCGAAATTACCCTTTCCAGCTCCCACTGATTTGATTGTGGAAAAAGTGTCGGCAAGCTCAATTAAACTTTTGTGGAAAGATAATAGCAAAGGAGAAAACGGCTTTGTTATTGAACGTTGGGGAATTGGTGCTACATCACCCGTTAAGAATACAGTAGGCGAAAATGTAACTGAATGGATAGATAATGGACTGAAAAACGAGACTTATCAATACAAAGTATATGCTTATTACAAAGAGAGAAGTTCTGATACCATCTCAATTTTTTATCAGCATATTCCAGTTTCAATGCCTTCCAATTTTAAAGTAGTCGCAAACCAAAGTGCCATCGATTTGTCTTGGGATGCTGTTTCAGGGGGAATTGATGGCTACAAAATTGATAAAAAAACCGGAAATGGAGTATTTCAACTTTGGAAAACCCTAAGCCCCGACAAAACCTCTATTGCTGATAATGACTTTGAACCTGGAATTAATACCTATAAATTGTACGCATTTTCAGTTGATGCTAACTCTGTTGGTGTAGAAAGATCAGTAACTGTTTTGAAATCGCCAGTCATTTCAATTTCAAAAATTGACGCTTCTTACTTCAAACTTTCTTCTTATTTTACACTTACATCGGATGGAGGCGAGGATTGCAATGTGGGAATTTGTTGGAGCAAAAACCAAAACCCAACTATCAACGATTCAAAATCTGTTTGGCCTCAAAAAGCAAAAACGGGTCAATCCAATTTTGGTATTACAAACAACTTGGAAACTAATGTTGTATATTATTTGCGTGCTTTTGCCACCAACTCTCAAGGTACAACTTACAGCTCCGAAATACAAGGAAAATTAGAGGCCCAGCCAGAACCAATCGCGTTGGTTTGGAATACAATGAGCAGTTTAAATTCATCACTTCCTACGGAAATCAAAATGTATACAACCACTTCAAAATTGAATGGACGTGCATTTCAAGCTTGGTATGCGATTGCCGATTTAAGCACTGGAAATATTGAACTAAAAGCTTCTTTATCGACCACCGCTAAAAAACCAACTGAATTTATTGCTACTTCTACACAAGAAACAACTTATGTAATGACCAATGCAGGTTATTTTGGATATAGCGGAAGTAATGTGAGTTCTTATAGTTTGGTAGTTGATCGGGATTCCAAAAAAGCAGATAATATTTCAACGCTGACTAGAGGAAGTTACAGCTACCCGACAACCCGGGGTGCATTTGGAGTTACCCAGAATCAAACGCCAATGATTAAGTGGACTTCGGGAGATTTTGCCTATGAAATTCCCAATCAAAACGTTGAAGGAGAAGTGCCTCAGACAGCACCAAATCAGAATTTCCCAACTGTTGCCGAACGCTGGAATCCATATACAGCCATTGGAGGTGGACCTATCTTGATGAAAAATGGAAATATAACTTTCGATTTTACAACGACTCTTTCTGGTAAATATATGACAAACTTTGAACTTTTGCAATCAGATATTTTTGCCCCAACAGTTCGTCCTCCACGCACTCTAATTGGAAATACCGCTGACAATAAAATCATTCTTTTTGTTTGCGATGGCAGACAAACACATAGCGACGGAGCAACCATGATCGAATTATTCCAAATTATGAAATCAATTGGCTGCGTAAATGTACTGAATCTTGATGGAGGCGGCTCCTCAGTAATTATTGCTGATGGAAAAATTCTCAACAAACCTTCTGATGGAAATGAACGAGCAGTTGCTGCAGTAGTTTCGTTTGTAAAAAAGAAATAGTGGTCAAAATGACTTTAAATTATAAACTTAATATAGACACCTAATATGAAACGTACTTTACTCTTATATTGCTTATTTGCAAGTATTTATGCTTACACTTCAGCCCGAGAGGCAATTGTTTACAATGGATCAGGACAAAGTAGTGAAGATAAACTTATTGCTATGACTTTGGCTGGTATTGTAAATCGAGATGAGCCACGCCTTTACTTGCGAAATGTGTATGAAACCTGGAGTTACAGTCAAACAGATGAATTGTGGGAAAATGAGTACAAAACTACTGGTGGCGTCAATTTCACTGAAATATCAAATACAAACTCATTAGTTCAGCAATTCAAGTCTTTCATTAAAGGTGCTATTACATACGATGCATCTCTTACTTACGGTAATTTCAGCGGGCAGTCATTTCGTTGGCAAGCTGAGGCAGCTGCTATGCTTTGCGGATTAACCGATTGTATTCCTGTTTCATCGACCAATACCAGTATTATTATCAACAAACCAACAATAGTGGATGTTCCTGATTATTTCAACGGACAAAGCACCATTCAGGTGTCGGCAAAACTTGAATTATCAACGCAGAGTTGGAATAATACTGCTCTTACTAGCGAACAAAGATATTTTACTTGGTTAGATTGGGCACTGAATAATCTGTTAACTCGCTGTAATACTTCTAAATTCTATATTCGTGAAATAACCGACTGGGCTGTAAATCAACGCATGTTTCAGTTAAATTTAGGAGGTACAGAAGATTTGCGTTTCACTTCACTCACCGACGAAAAGGCGGCAAAGATTGAGCGTGTAATGAATTATATGAAAGAAAAAAAACCGAATGAGATTTTTCATGTCTATGGTTGGATGCGTCCCGAACCACTTGTACAGTGGGTTTCAGCTTATGGAGGTAGCTTTCATGAAACCTTACTGAGCAATTTATCTTGGCATCATATTTTTCCGGTGAATGCAAATTTTGAATACAAACGACCTGCGGATATTAATCCAGCTTCTGTCAATTTGGAAAATAAGTATTATGTTCTTTTTATTGCCTCCGAAGGTGATGCTGGTAATTGGAATATCGGTTTTCAAGGAGGTGCATGGCAATCAGCTACCAGAGGTCAAGTGCCTGTGGCTTGGGGATTTAATTTACAAATGTTAGATGAATTTCCTTTTATCGGTCAGTATTATTATCGAACAGCTACCGCTAATGATGGCTTTATGGCCGTTTCTACTCCACTGGGATATGCATATCCTGATGTTTTCCCAACTTCGTATTTGCCTGATGCTAAGGCAAAGACTATTGCATTGATGGATAAATTCAATGTAAATTCAGTGTACGCTTACAAACATTACAATGGTGCAGGAAGCTCTGAATATCGATGTATTACAATTTCGAATAATTTTGATTTTACAAAGTTGGGAGCTTTTTCAGAGCAGACTGGTTCGCAAATGACTATGTTATTTGATCCGGGGTTGCAAACTCAACGTGCTTACACCAATTATGGAGGTTTGTTGTACAACCATGTCAATGACGACACTTTTTATGCTAACTTTTCAAATCTCACAACTGTAAAAGATCGAATTGTGAGCAAATTGAACGGAAAAACTAAACCTCGTTTTTTGATGGCAGGCTATGAGCGAATGAGGCAAGATAATTCAAATTTGGAATCGAACGATATCACTTTGCCACGACTGAAAACTCTTATGGAAAGTGTTAAAGCCGATCCAACTATTGGCAATGATGTAGAGTTTGTAACTCCTGAAAAATTTACCTATCTCCTCCGAAAATCACTTGGATTGTCTACAAATGTTCCTACAATTGAAATAAACGATCAAAAACTGTTGGTGTTTAATAATTTAAATAATCAGTTACAACTTAATTTACAACTCTCGAATGCTCAGTTAGTAAAAATAAATATTTTTGATATAACAGGTAAAGTAGTTTACAATGAAAATTGGAATATGTCCATGGCAAATGATTTTAAAACCATCTCCATTCCCAATAATGGTATTTATATTTTGAACATAAAAGGACAAAATGTAAATATGACTCAGAAAATTGTAAATAGTAAGTAAAAAAATCGTAAATGAATAAACGTTCTTATGCACTCGATGCCCTACGTGGATTGGCAATTATAGGCATGGTTTTTTCGGGAACGGTGGCCGACTCGCTACCTTCATGGATGTATCATGCTCAGGTTGGACCTCGTTCCAATATGTCCTTCGATCCGAGTTTCGTTGGTATTACCTGGGTCGATTTGGTATTCCCGTTTTTCTTGTTTGCCATGGGAGCCGCATTCCCATTGGCGCTGGGACGGAAATTGGATAAAGGAAATCGTGTTTTGAGCCTTTTCCCTTCGATTTTAAAACGAGTATTTTTATTGGTTTTATTTGCAATATCCATTTATCATTGCACTCCTTATCGCTTGGGTGGTTCTTGGAATTATGTCTTAGCATTGATTGCATTTGTATTATTCTTTGTTAGTTTTGTCCGATTGCCCAAATTGAGCGAAAAACAGAATTCTGTATTAAATTGGACAGGAATTGTCTTGTTGGTTTCGTTAATCGCTTTCAATATTACATCACAACCAACTGTTTTTAATGAAGGCTTTAAGCTTTCGCACAACGATATAATAATTTTAGTATTGGCTAATATGGCCTTCTTTGGAGCAGCTATCTGGATTTTTACTCGCTCCAGCATTGTCGTTCGTTTAGGAATAATGGCTTTCTTTTTTGCTTTCCGATTAAGTTCAGGAGTTGAAGGAAGCTGGAATCAGGCATTCTGGAATTTCAATCCCGCGATGTTCCTACCCGAAAATATACAATCGACTCTTTATATCTCTGGCGGCTGGTTGTATCGCATGGATTTCTTAAAATACTTATTGATTGTATTACCGGGAACCATAGTTGGAGATTTACTCCTAAAATGGATGGCAGAAACTGATAATCATGAATCAACATTACCCCACAAATCGAAAATGTGGGCTTTACTCTTGCTCATGTTAGGCTTTGTTCTCAGCAATCTTATTTGTCTTTTTTCAAGGTATCTCGAATTAAATATCATTCTCAACTTGCTGTTTGTTGCAATTGGTTTTTACTTGCTCCGCAATCCAAAACACTCTTTGAGTCGATTGTATTTTAGCCTTTATAAATGGGGAATTTCTTGGTTGCTGTTGGGAAACGTATTTGAAGCTTTTGAGGGTGGAATACGAAAAGATCACGCCACCATGAGTTATTTCTTTGTTACTGTGGGTTTGGCTATTTTTACACTAATTTTCTTCTCCATAGTAATTGACTTTTTTAAGAACAATAGACTATTCAGATATATTGTTGAAAGTGGACAAAATCCGATGTTAGCATATGTAGCAGGCACTTTTGTTGTTGTTCCTATATTGGTTTTTACAGGTTTAATGCCCTATATCAACAAAGTGTATGAAATTACGCCTTGGTTTGGAGTCATCAAAGCTATCGTCATAACCAGTGGAATGATGACAATCACAGTTATAAGTGTCAGAAAGAAATGGTTTTGGAAAACATAATACAAATTCACAAAAAAATAAAATCAATGAAGAAACTTATTTTTATACTAGCAATTTTTGCACAAATATCTTGCGTTCAATCTAAAAATGAAAGCTCGGAAGTGCGTGGCGTTTGGGTTCCCGATCCCCAGTATACCAATGTGTTGAAATCTTATCAAAACGTGGTTGATTTTGTTTCGATGCTTGATACAATGAATTTTAACTCAATATTTATTGTTTCTTACGCGCTGAATAAAACAATTTATCCAAGTGAGGTTTTGTTTGACAATGGAATTTACTCAAATATTGATTCCACAAATATGCTCTCACCGTTTACAAAAACATATAATCAGCCCCTGAAAAGTACTACCAACGATCCTGTTGCTGATTTGATAAATGAGGCTCACAAGCGAAAAATTAAGGTCTTTTTTTGGTATGAATTTGGTTTTATGGCGGATATTAAATTAGCCACTCCCGAAAATAATCCATTATTGGCTAAAAATCCTTCATGGGTTGGAATCGGTAACGACGGAAAACCTGCTAATTACAACAATCATGACTACTATTTTAATGCTTTCGATCCCGACGTTCAACAATATGTGCTCGATTTAATTACAGAAGGTATTACACGTTACCCCAATGTAGATGGAATTCAAGGTGATGACCGTCTTCCCGCCATGTGCATCAATTCAGGTTACGATCCCAAAACAATAGCACAATACAAAGCTGATCATCAGGGTATTGAACCGCCATCTGATTTTAAGGATTCGACATGGGTAAATTATCGACTGAACATACTCAATATCTTTGGCAAGAGACTTTACTCAACAGTTAAGGCATTACAACCTAATATGCTGGTAAGTTTTGCACCCAATCCTTATCCATGGTGCAAGGAAAATTTAATGCAAGAATGGCCAAAATGGGTCAACATGGGAATCTGCGATTTATTGGCTGTACAGTCGTACCGCAGCGATAGTGTTAGCTATCGAAATACGGTTTTGGAAGCACAATCATTCATAAAACCAGCTGAAAACAAGCAAACACTTTTTACTCCTGGGGTTTTAATGATGGTCAGTGGCAAAATTTCTGATGCAGAAACTGTTAAAAAGCAATTGCAAGTGAACCGTGAACTAAAAACAAACGGAGAAATTTTCTTCTACAACGAGGCCTTAAATAACCCTGATATCAAACGAGTTATTAAAGAGATTTATACCAGAAAGGTCGATTTTCCTTCATTGGGAAAATAAAAAATTATAGTTTGATATTTACAACATGGCACTTTATCCAAAATTTCATTCTATAGTTAGCAATTAAGTCGGGTTTCTTATTCAACAAAATATAAAATCCGGCTTTTAATTGCAATTATTATCAGAATTTATTTTGTTTTGTCGAAAAAATCCTTACACTCACCGAGAAAATGAGTTAGTTCATCGATTTTTATTTGTTCGGTTTCAAGTTTCAGCTTACTTTTGTTGCATAAATTTTAAAATACAAAAAGTTATGGAACAAGATTTTAAAAACACTTATCAAAATGGATACACCAAAGGTTTAGGCTTTGGCTTGGTTTTAATTCTAATTGGAATTGTATTCTTACTCTTCAATTTCAACCTCCTTCCTCATCAGTTAAAATGGGTCATTATATCCTGGCCAAGTTTATTAATTGTTATTGGAGTATTCAAATTATTTAAAAAACAATTTGTATCTTCTGTTATTCTGTTTTTAGTTGGTATTTTCTTTTTGGTTCCTAAAATTGTCCGTGCTTTTCCAGAAGTATATCCTAATGGTATTGAAAATTTCACTCAAAATTTCTGGCCAATATTATTGATTACTGCTGGTTTGGTTCTAATTTTGGGCAGACTTTTTCCCAACCGTTTTGGAGATGAGTCTTGCACTCGTAAACCACACTTAAACCATTCTAAATCTTACGTGAGAGGCCAAGGATTTTCTAAAAACAGTGTTTTCGGTAGTGGAGAACATATCGTACTTGAACCAGAATTTGAAGGCGGTGAATTAAACGCAGTATTTGGCTCGCTTACTATTGATTTGCGTAAAACCACATTAAAAGAAGGGGTTACTCGCCTTGAAGCTAATGCAGTTTTTGGTTCAGTTACTATTTTTGTACCTCGCAATTGGTTGGTAGAAACAAATGTAGATGCAGTTTTTGGAGGCTTTGAAGATCAGAGGAAACAAGACGAAACCATTGACATGAGTAGAAAACTACTGATAACTGGTGCGTGTGTTTTCGGTGGTTCTGAGTTAAGAAATTGAAATGAAGTGATTTTTAATCGAGAATCTGTTTTATAGTATTCATTCAGAGATGTATAAAACTTCAGAAAACGAACTCTAATGTTATATAAATTCTTCAAAAATCACTTCCAACTGATAGCTTATCTTTTTATTTGGATACTGTTTGCACTTTTGCAAACAGTGTCCTTACGTTATATATCAACTTTGGAACTTACGCAATTACTTGCTGATAATTTGGTATATAGCTCACTTTACGCTATTACTGGAATTCTCATTTTGGATGTTGTAAAATTTGGTAACTTTGAATTGTTATCTGTTTATCAACGCCGCATCAATTATGCTGCTGTTATAGCTTTAGCTACAATCCTGACTGTAGCAATCGTTTATCTTTTTGAGTATTATGTGTTTGGTGAAGAGCTATTGAAACAATTATTGACTTTTCTTGCACTTAGAATTCTAATTTCGCTTTTGGTTTATTTTCTGCTGCTTGTCTTGTTTATCTTATTTTTTTCAAAAAATGAAAACGATGTAATCGAACTTGAACCATCTGAAAATAATCAAATTGAAGAAGCGGCAACTGGCGACAAACAAGAAAAGGTTTTCATTGATCAAATTGCAGTTAAAACAGGAACCAAAATTCACATCATCTTAATTCCTGACATTATTTAGGGTCTGCTGAAAAACTCAGGCAGCAATTTGATTTAGATTTCGATATTTGGGATTAAATAAATGGCAATAGAGAATATCGTAATCAAAAAGACCAATTATACTTTTCAGCAAGCGTGCTGAAAAACTTTTAAA
>JBBRHJ010000085.1:0-12572 GCA_038222885.1 Bacteroidales bacterium
TTGTTTTTCAACAATGTCATGCTTTCACGAGCAACTTTCAATGCTTGATCTTTATGTTTCTGACAATCAACCACAGTTATTGGAAGATTATCCCAAGGCGTATTTTTATCAAGATCAAACATTCCTAATTGAATGCGTGAATGGATGATGCGACGGATAGAAACATCAATCTCTTTTTCGCTTATTAATCCTTGCTTCAGAGCTATAGTCAATGCTTTGTATGAACTTCCGCATTCAATGTCAGTACCCGATAAAACTGCTGCAGCAGAGGCCGAGGCAGCATCAGTGTGAGTTTCGTGTTTGCCAGCTCCATAAAAATCGTTGATAGCACCGCAATCACTCACAATCAAAGATTTAAAGCCCCATTTATTACGAAGAATATCGATTAAAAGCTTTCCACTTCCGCAACAAGGCGCACCCTCAAAACGGTTATAAGCACACATAACCTCCTGAACATTGGCCTCTTGAACCAATGCTTTGAATGCGGGTAAATAAGTTTCCCAAAGGTCATGAGTAGAAGGTTCTACATTAAAGCTGTGACGATTCCATTCTGGACCGCTATGTACAGCAAAATGTTTGGCACAAGCATGAGTCTTGAAATAAGTTGGGTCATTCCCTTGTAATCCTTTCACACAAGCAATTCCCAGCTGGGATGTCAAATAAGGATCTTCGCCATAAGTTTCCATTCCCCTGCCCCATCGAGGATCTCTGAAAATATTAATATTTGGTGTCCAAAAGGTCAAACCTTCATAGCGTCGACCAGGATGTATTTTCACAGATTCGTTGTATTTTGCACGCGCTTCGTCCGAAATCATCGAAAAAGTATTAAAATGATCCGCATCGTTGAAAGTTGCTGCCATGCCAATTGCCTGAGGAAATACAGTAGCTAAACCAGCCCGTGCCACTCCGTGCAGAGCCTCGTTCCACCAAGCATAGGCAGGAATTCCCAAGCGGTCAAGAGATGGAGAATTATCCATCATCATTTGTACTTTTTCGTCAGCAGTCAGTCGAGATAATAAGTCCTCAACTCGATTTTCGGTTGGAAGTTTTGAGTTCTGAAATGGCAAAAGTTGCTGTTGCGCATTTAGCAAAAAACTCATTAAAAACATTGATAATAAAGTTGTTGTGAATTTCATTTTATAAGTTGATTATTAGTATTTATAAAAGAGTTGAGAGATTTTATTATTTTTCAATTCTGAATTGTCTTCAAATATCACATCACTTTCAATTGAATTATTTCAGATGGAACTGGACTTTTATCAAGCAATTTTCCATTAATTTTCACCTGATTAAAAATCGTATTTTCAACATGTTGAAGATTGTAAGAAATAGGTGTAGAATCTACTGTAATATCTTTTAATGTAATATTCTTCAAAGGATAACCATCAAATCCTGAAAGATAGATGCCAACTTCGCCAGCAAATTTACAAGTAATATTTTGAATGAAAAAATTATGAAATAGTGTTGGATTAAAAGATGATTTTTCGCCTTTATAATTCGGCTCAAATCTGATTAAAGCAGTTCGGACGGAATCAGCTACAACATTTCGGACAAATACATTTTCGATATAAGCACCACGGTCGAGATTTGATTTAAAGTAAATGGCATTGGCCGATTTGGTCAACTTAATATTCTCAATAAATACGTTTTGCACTCCGCCAGCAATCTCACTGCCGATGCATATACCATTAATTTTAGAGTTGAAAGTACAATTACGGACAACCACATTTTCGGTAGGTTGACCCACTCTCCAAGCATCGTTATCACGCCCCGATTTAATAGCAACTCCATCATCGCCCGTTATAAAATCACAATTTTCAATCAACACATTGCTACATGATTCAGGATCGCAGCCATCATTGTTAGGATTTAGGCTGTTAACCTTAACATTCCGCACAATCACATTTGTACAAAAAATGGGATGAATAACCCAAAAAGGCGAGTCGAGAATAGTGATTCCCTCGATGCGAACATTGCTGCAACCATAAGGCTCAAAAAAACCTGGACGTAAATAATGACCTTCGCCAAAAACACGTTTATATACAGGAGTCAGCTCACGCCCCATTTTACGGAGTTGTTCTTGATCCGTTTTTTGAACCTTCTTCCAAGTACTCATTTTTTTACTACCATTGCCATTGATAGTCCCTTCGCCAATTAAAGCAATATTATTAACATGATAGGCGTAAATAAATGGAGAATAATTGTACAATTCAGTACCTTCCCAGCGGGTTAAAACTGCGGGTAAATAGTCGCGTTCGTCCGGACTGAAATTTAACGTAGCTCCCTTTAGAAGATTGATGCAAACATTACTTTTAAAAACCAAAGGACCATTCATAAAATAGTCGCCAGCAGGAACAGTAATAGTTCCGCCACCACTCTCACTACATTTAGTTATTGCCTTATCAAATGCTTGTTTATTAGGGGATTTATTATCACCTACAGCTCCAAAATCAGCAATAAAAAACTGATTATTACCGAATGAATTAACAGGATTAAGATTTGAGACAATTTCAGTAGCTTTATCCCAAGGGGAAGTAACTTTTGCTGCTTTTTTTGGTTTAGAACTTAGGGGTTGGAAACACAAAAAAGCTAAGCTTATGGACAAAAATACAACTTTCATAAATGGATATATTATCGGGAGATTTTCGTGGAATTAGTTTAAATGTAAACAACTTTTCTGGCTTTCAGTATGAGTTAAGCTTCGATAAACTTCCGCTAAGTGTGGGCAGCAGAAGATTAAATCAAATACTATTTCACACTTTTTTCTAATATGGTTATTTCTTCGGTTGTCAAGTCGTAAAGTTGATAAACCAATTTGTCTATTTGATTTTCCAAGTCTGAGTTGATTCCTAAATTGTTTAGTCTTTCCGCGGTAAGGTTTTTAATTATGTTATGAATTTCAATAGATGGGTTTGGAATTGGTAAAGATTGTAAGTCAGTCATTAAAATTTGTGGAAAAGCCTGTGGATTAGTAACTAATTTATTTTTAATGTAATAGTCAGCTACCTTTGAATGCAAAACACCTAAAATAAATAGATTATGTATATTTTCTATAATCGACCAACATGAATATAGTGTTGATTCTGTTAATGCTGGTTCAGTTAGGTATGCACAACATAGAAAATTTCCAGTTCTTCTAATTAGAATCCTTGGTGAAACATTGTGTTTCTCTAAAACTTTTGTTCCTCCAATTATTGTTAAGTTATTGTAGTCTGTGAAAAAACACTTATCAATATTCCATTTTGAAATACAATTTCCCAAAAGAAATTTGTTTGGTAAATTCTCTGTTTTCTCAACGAAAATTTTATTTTTTCTATCACTTACAACCATTCCTTTGAAAAGTTGGCAGAAATCCGATAATTTAGGAGTAATTGGATTGTCAATTTTAGAAATTATTGGGTTGACAACTTTTTCAGACTTTATTATTTCTTGATTTCTATTTATGATTTTCTGACTTAAAATTACTTGTTTTTGGTTTTTTCCAAAAATAAATATCACATTTCCAGTATTTGCTTCGTCAAACACCATTCCTTCTATTCTTGTGATATTTAATACTGAACCAGAATTATTTAAAAATGAAATTGTGTCTGCGTAACTTCTTGTTTCAAATAAACCTTCAGGTACAATCATTGTATGAAAAGAAGATTGATTGCTAATTTTAACTCCTAACTCAATAAATAGATTAAAGATATTCTTAGAACTTGCATTCTTAATCGTAATGAAATTACTTAAATAATGACCTAATTCTAGATTTTCTGTATTATTTTTTGTCATTATGAAATAGGGCGGATTTCCAATAATGATATCAAAACCAACAAAATCGCCATCATCATTCAGTACTTCGGGAAACTCAAAACGCCATTCGAATGAATTTTCGTATATCTTATTGTCTTTTATTTCATCAATTTTAGAACTTATCTCATTAATTTGATTTTCAAGTTTTTTCTGTTCCGATTCATTTTTCTTATCTAATTTTTTATTTTTGCCATAATTCACTTCGGGTTCAAAGAGAAAGTTTCCAGTAAAACGGTTGTACAGTTCGTGACTTAATTTATCCAATTTAGTTCTCAGTGGGTCATTTCGGCGAATTTCAGAAGTAAAATCTTGTTTAATGCTCAATATTAGCTTCTCCATTTCACGTTTTACTTCTTTGCTCTTTGCATTACGATATGTTTTAACAGCATCCCGATAGTTTCCGATTGTCCATTTACTGTTTCTCAATGCTTTTTTCAAGTCTGCATCCTGTGCGTATCTACTAATTAGTGAATTGCCACATTTGATATTGATGTCAATGTTCGGCAGTGTTTGTAGAGATGGGGCATGCCCCGTCTCAACATAATAATAAGCATTTTTCAAAAGCTCAATCCACAAACGCAACCGGCATATTTTCACAGAATTAGGATTAATATCCACACCAAATAAGCAATTTTCAATTATAGTTTGTTTTTCGTGGAATAGTGTTTCCTGAATCCGCTGACTTTCCTTATTTGTTGGATTGTACTCAAAAAAATCACCATCTTCGTCCGTAGTTATTAATTCATCGTTTACTACTTCAAATTGGTATTCCTTCAACCGCTTTCCTTCACGGTCTTGAAGTATTTTCAAATCACTTTTAATAGCTATTATTTCGTTGAGTGCCGAAACTAAAAAATGACCGGAACCAACAGCTGGATCGCAAATTTTAAGATCGTTAATAATGTCATTTGCCTCATTTCTATCTTCAATTTTATTGTAAACTGAATTCAAATCGGTACAATTCCAGGATTTTTTTTCGTTGAATTTCTGCACTACCGCTTTGCGTATAGTTTCGCGGCACATATACATGGTTATAAAGCCTGGAGTAAAAAAAGAGCCGTCTTTGTAGCCATTTATTTTCTCAAAAATCAAACCCAGCACCGAAGCATTAATAAGTATTTTATTGTCTTCTTGTATTTCTTCTCTTCCTTCGCTTGTAAAATCATAAGCACTCAGAAATTCAAAAAGATATTCGAGAGGGTTGAGATTTCCAATTCTTTTTTTGCCCGATTTATCTTTTAGAACTGTGGATGTATAAATTGGTAGAGATTTGTCGTTTCGTAAATTACTTATAAAAATTGTATTGTGTTCAATTTCAGTTGGTTCAAACAAAGAACTATTCAAGTAAGGAACTTTTGCAAACTGTGTTTTTATATCATCGTTACGCTCATTTTGTTTACGGGCAAGTACTTGAAAAAACAAACCATTTAAATCATCGTAATCTTTTATTTTATCAAAACTTAAAAACTCATAGGATTTATCGCCTTTATGATAAGTAATTAATTGAGCTTCTAATAATTTCAAAAACAGAATACGATTGATCCAAGTTATGCTTAATTCAAGCCCAACATTCAAGAGTCTTTCACTCAAATTTGTGCCAAACTGATGGGGCTTATCTAACCTCGAAATTTTGTCAAGACTGTCTAATTGAATCATCGCATTTTCGAGAAATGAGCCAGTATTTCTTTCGCCTTCTTTATTTCTTTGTATCAGTTTCTTGCTCCCATCCTTAGTTTCTACCAATCCAATAATATGAAGGAATTCACTGTAAAAGCGTTTGTCAAGGCTGTTGCTATCGTTTGTAAAGGGGAGTTTTAGAAGATGCTCGGGTGAGAGTAGTTTGAACAATGAAATGAGTCGGTTATCGTCCTTCTTATCATCGTTACGCAAAGGTTTTTCGTAATCGCGAATATCAAAATAAGTAAATTCAATATCTTGTTTTATTTCTGATATAAATGGCTCTGCCACTTGTTTGTAGAAAAAATCAGTTTTTGTGTCGGCCAATCTTCCATCAACAAAATCGGTATATAATTTTACAAAATTCTTGTTCTGTGCAAAGATTCTATCAAATAAAACAGCATCAAAAATATACCATTCATTAATATTGGTGGCAATAAGATGTTTTATTTCTAAATTTTTCAGCGTGATTCGTTCTTTCATATAGTAAAAAACCAACTCCTGAAAGGCTTTTACATTTATCTTCCCATGCGACAACATTTCGGATTTGTTAGTCGGGCTTTTAGCCTCTATAATAACCCCAACTGTACTTGCGGCAGAGTTGGAATTATGAATAACCAAATCAGTTCTTCCTTTTGTGTTCACATAATGATTGGGATCATAATATGTTTTCTTTAAAAAATCTATGACTAAATTTTTATTAAACTCTTCATGTTCTGTGTCGGCAATTCGGTCTAACAACTGAATTAAATTAGTCTTGAAACACTCAATTTCAGTTCTGTTTGGTTTTACTTTAAGAAAAGCTTTATTAAGTGCTTTCTTCGGTTTTAAGCTTCGAATATCCATTTTAAGTCTTTCTTCTTATGTAATTCTGTTTTTTTTAATCCCCACAAAAGTAAGAATATATATTCAAAAATTAAACAACTTGGTAATATTAATTAAACAGTTGCGTACTTCTAATACATAATTAATTCTTAGACCTAACAAATTTTTGAAACTTGTTAGGTCTTGTGTTTATTTTTAGAAATTTGTTGGTGGTATTTTCTTTCAACCTTATACACCAAGCACTATACTCGGTTCTATATGAAGCAGTTGGCTTATAGCTCGTGCTACTTTAAGGGTAGGTTCACTTTTCCCTGTTAAATATTCACTCACTCGCGAAGGCGATACACCTATTTTCTGGGCAAACACTCGCTGAGTCATCGCCTCCTCCTCCAGCCGCAGTCGTATTACATCAGACAGTGCAGGAATTCCAATAGGGAAATAACATTCCTCATATTCTATCACTATATCACTCATTATTTTCAGTTCTATAGCTTTCTTATCGGTTGTAGGCGTTCCATCCGTTACAGTTGGTAACAGTTCTTCTATTCGGGCAAGAGCAGTTTCGTAAACCGCTTGAGTTATTTTTGTTTCCATTGTTGGGGTTATTATATTGTGTTACAATCGGTTTTGTCATAGTCGACGTGTGTACCTACAAATCGGATATAAACGTATTCATGTACAAATTGAATCACGGCTACCAATCTGTAATTGTTTCCTTTTATATTAAATATATATCGCTGATTACCAATACTGTCAACGCTGTTAAAGTCTTTCTTTATGTCTACAAAACATTTCCACTTGGCAGCCTTTGCTGTTTTAAACCACTGCTGTAACGCTATTTCGGCATCATTGTGCTGGAGGTAACAATCCGATAACTTTTTATGTGATACTATATGCATTTAGTTTCGTTTTACGGTACAAATATAGTACTTAATTTTGAAATTCAAAACGCTTTACCAATTGTTTTTCATAAAACCTAAGGCTTATAGACCAAAAAAGGGAATAAGGAAAATAGACATGTATTCGTGCTGAGCTACTAATGGGCTAAGCATATAGAAACACCTAATTATTATACATAAAACTTACTAAAGTGATTACGTATATTTAAAACCTTTCTTTTGTATTGAAAACTTTAGTAGCACAACACAAAATCCAACACAAAAAAGGTCCGACTTTTACCGAACTTCTATTTTTAGCAAATATTTTTAATTTTATCATCCTATATAAAAAACCTCTTTTAACTCAATAGAAACGGGCGAATTATCGGCATTACTTTCCATAATATCGGCCATATACGCCCACCACTTTTGTACAATTGGATTATTACCTAAGTCCTGTGAGCCGCCTTCACCTTTCACTTTCTGAGTGGCAAAAAGGATATTGGTATCTTTATCCCAAAAAATTGAATAATCATACACCCCACTTTCTTCAATCAGGCCTTTAAGTTCTGGCCAAATTTCGTCATGTCGTTTTTCATATTCTTTTTCAAATCCTGGTTTCAGGAACATTTTGAATGCTTTTCTTTTCATGATTTTTAATTTTATCTATTCTATTTTATTCTATTCTAAACCAATCCACATCCACCCATCCACCATCGCGAGCGGGTTTTGGACGCAAGCAGAACATACCGATTTTTGCACCTATCCATTTACCTGACACCGCTTTAAATGGTTCACCTATTGCTTCGTATACAATATTATCTCTGCTGAAATGAAATTGACAATCAGTTGCATTTTTAACTTCTACTTGCAAATAGACAGTTATACAATTCAATGGTTTTGAGTCAATTATCTGTTCAGCAGTTCCTTTGTCTGCATTATTGCAGCTATTCTGAGATATATTGATAACACCCTTTGTGTTTTCAATATTCAATACATTGTAATTAATTCCCATAACTACTAAACCAGTTCGTTCGCCAAGGCCGAATGCTTTGGGAGTTAAAGTGAATTTTGTGGTGACTGTGAAATCGGGTGCTGGGAATTTTTGCAACAATAAATTAGGAACATCCCAAAGATTTTTATAATTTGTTCCCTGAAAAAAGGAATATAGTCTCAAATTTCCATTTTTAGCATCACAGAAAGACCACAAGGGATTGATATTTGCATGCCACTGCCACTGTAAACCAATTTCTTTTTCATTAAACTCATCATTGACCTGTAAAGTTGACATAGGATAAGATTTGCCAACATTTGGCATTTTATAGCTTGCAACTGGTTCTCCGCAGCCATCTCCATCATCATCCAAGCCAATTACAGGCCAGTCGTTTATCCACTTCATCGGTTGCAGATGCACAAATCGTCCAAGTGCTTTTCTCTCCTGAAAATGCAAAAACCAATCTTCGCCAGATGCTGTATCGACCCATGCCCCTTGATGTGGTCCATTAATTTTAGTGCTGCCAGTATGCAACACTACTTTCGTGTCGTACGGACCCCAAATACTCTTTGAACGCAACACGGTTTGCCATCCAGAAGGAACTCCTCCAGCTGGTGCAAAAATATAGTAGAAACCGTTGCGTTTATATAATTTTGTTCCTTCAATTGTTGGGTTGTCTATATGTCCATCGTACACAATCCGAGTTTCGTCCAACGCAGTTTTGCCATCGGCCGACAGTGAAAAAATAGCTAAAACACTATTCAATCCAGCACGGCTACCCGCAAAGGCATGTGAGATATAAGCTTTTCCATCCTCATCCCAAAAAGGGCATGGATCAATAAGCCCTTTCCCTTTTTTTACCAAATACGGCTGCGACCATTGTGCAGCAGGATTCTTTGTTTTGAGCATATATATTCCTGCATCAGGATCGCCATAATAAATATAATACTCATTTTTATGAAAACGTATACTTGGTGCATAAACGCCATCGCCATGACGAGGTAAATCAAATGATTCATCAGGCAATTGGTTCTTGATAGCATAATTCACAATTGTCCAGTTAACTAAGTCGAAAGAATGAAGAATAGGCAGAGCGGGCACACAATTAAAGCTCGAAGCTGTAAGATAATAGTCTTTCCCAACCCGACACACATCTGGATCGGAATAATCAGTATATAATACAGGATTTTGATACATAGAATTACCCATATCCGAAACCCAAGGTATATTCTGAGCAAACATTGCAAAACTACAAAATAAAAATAGACAACTATTAAATAGTATTTTTTTCATCATAATTAGGTAAGTGTTAGAATATTAGTATTTGGAGAGAATTCGATATTCTTTATTTCACAATGAGCTTCTTGGTTGTAATTCCTGTTTCATTTGTCAGCGAAACAAGATACAAACCACACAACAGACCATTTAAGGGTAAGGTAGAAATGGATTCATTAAGTTTTAATGCATAAACTTGCTTTCCAGTAATATTGTTAATTAACAAAGAATTATTGGCATCAGTATTTCTAAACGTCAATACATCATTTTTATTCACTGGATTTGGATAAAAGTCAAAATTAAAACTTTTTATTTCAGGAACAGCAGAAACATCCTGTGGCAATTTAAAAACAATTTCGTACTTTCTGGTCTTCAATCCATCAGCTGATGTAACAGTAATACTTGCAGTTCTTTCAGCGATTGAAGTTGACTGTATGTTTATGGGATTAAGTATGGTTGCTTTCATTGCTAAGTTTGGGAGAGAAAATTGAATTTTTGGAGTGTTCATTGGTCCTTCTTGCAGCATAATTTCGTAACTCAATGTATCAGGGTTAAATGCTGAAATTCGAATATCATTGATAAACAAATCGCTTAAATAGGCTGGTAATTTTGAATAGTTATTAATATCTGTATCTACCTTATCAAAATAATCAATCAGGTTATAAACTTTAAAGTTGAGCTCCTTCATTTTATCCAATAATGGCATATAACCTTGATATTTAATTGAAATGATTCCTTTATTGGCATCGGTATTCGATGGTTCAGCATTTGGGATTGATGGGTCGTTATCCATGTATTTAAACCAATTCCAACCAACGCAGTACTTTGATTCAAGCAAAGCCAGAGTGTAATTCTGGTATTCAAAACCACGATCTAACTGTGTTTTTACGATCCAACCTGCCCCACTCGTATTGGCCAAACCCACATCTGCACCTTTGGTATAAAATTCAGTTACCATAAATGGTTTCCCTGAAGTTTGTCCCCATTTTATCATACTTGTAGTATTGGGTGTCCAAACTCCATAATAATTAATGGCCAGTATATCAACATATTGTCCCGCAGCGTTCATAAAATACTTATTATCTCGAGCTTCAGCTGCATTAACACGGGGTCCTAAAACCATGTGATTTGGATCGTATTTTTTGATAGCATTATAAACTATTGAAAAATATGTTTGAGCAACATACCCAAGAAACCGTGCTTTCACATCTGTATTTGTGGCATCGGCTTCTGTCAACGAATTATCAGCTAACCATTTTTTAGTGGCCAAATAGTTTTCATCTTGAGGTGCAACTGTTCCTATTTTTAAAAAATTAGTAAGACTAGCATTAAAAAATGGCAATTCATTATCAGTAAAATAACCGAATAAATTTTTGTCTGTTTTATTATTGGCTAATGCTTTTGCTTTGTTGTCACAATAAGTAGCAAATGCTTTTTCGAATACAAAAATGGCATTAAAAGGGTAACCTGCATGTCCAGGTTGAATACTAGTTCTGCCCGCTCCAAATCCGTTCATAAAATATAGCATAATAGTATATGCCATTGGTTTTGAAGGTTGACTATTATTATCTCCAACTACATCAGCAGTTGAAGACCATGCTCCAGCACAATAAAAACCATTATCAAAGAGTAAATCCTTCGTCTTATTCATCCAGGTAGCTGTAGTACCAAACTTAGAATTAAATGTAGTTTTGGAAGTTGTACCTACGCCTTGTGAAATAGAATTTAGGCCTCGACAAATACTTAAATAACCTTGAGGATCGACAACCCACCAGCGACCATCAATAAATTTGGAATAATAAAATCCTGTAGCATTTGTTTGCTTATCAGTTCTACTTCCATAAATATTGGTTGCAACTGTACGAGAGTTTTCGTAAAACTCTGGAAGTTGGCATATTACACGAGTGCTATAAGATGTGTACAGGGGCGTGCTCTTAGTTCTTGCATCTACTCGAAGTCCATTTACAGAACATTCATTCTGAGCATTTGCAGGCAAATATATAAGAAAAAACAGTAGGAATAAATTGAGTGGATTTTTTATCATAAGATTTTTTTTGAATTAATTTTCTAAAATACATTAAAATTGCAAAAAGGCAGGAAAACCGTCTAACGTATCCCTGCCTTTCAATAATTATATCATTTTATTTCAATAATGCGAAGGATTCTCATCCTGCCATTCATTTATACCATCACGAATACGGTTTCTAAATGTTAAAGTATCCGTAGCATAATGCATATTGCCATCTTTCAGGTATTTATATTTTAAAAATAGCTTTCTGTTTTGCAATAATTTTGAATGATTAAATGTGGATGAACCGTCGGCCGAATAGGCATAAGTTGAACCTGTAGCACTGCCAATTGTTACATCGTTTCCGTTGAGTGTAATTTTAAGTTCGGGTTTACTACTTCCTGTGTTACTATAGGCATTTACTGTTAAATCGAATGGAGCTATAGTTTTAAGACTCCATACTTTTGCTTCAGGGCTTGGAATTGAAGTCTTATAATAAATAGTATCAACAGGAACATCTAAGGCATTTTTTACAACAGTAACACCTCCATGCCAATAATTTCCAAACAACATATTTTCATATTTCACAGCAATGATGGTGGATTTTTTTGAAGAAACAATTGAATCAGCATCAGCAGTAGTGATAGTTAAAGGGAGAGCATAAGTTGGATTCAGGGTTTTAGCATCAGCTAAGAATGACGCAGAGTCGGCTCTAAGTGTTACTATACCAGCTTGCTGCCCCTCTCCGATGATGAATTTACGGTTATCAGTAAGAGAATAAAAGTTAGTTGGCAAAAGCGTCAATGCGGTAACAGGTGCCATTGATGACTTTATGTAAGCCAATGAACTTTCTTTCATATTTAATAAATTATCAGCTGATAGCAAGTTTACATCAATTGCATATTCCACTTGACGGCTTCTGGTATTCTCCATAACACCACCCAAACCAACACCAAAATTAAATTTCATGCCTTCGCCAACTACTAAGGTTCGCACATCGTACTGATAAGTGAAATAGACAGCATCGTACTTATAATCCTGTACATAATCATCATAACAGGATGTCATGCTGAAAATTAAAACAAGTAATCCTAATATTTTTTTCATTTTAAAATTATTT
>JBBRHJ010000086.1:0-12391 GCA_038222885.1 Bacteroidales bacterium
TCTAGACATTTTTATAGCAGAATAAATCAATGAGTTTTGAATATTAGTTTTGCCAATATTCATTTCGTGATTCAATTTTTCGTACACTACAAATCGTTGATAATAGAAATCAGTTAATTTCGATAAATCAGCCTGATCAACCCCATCGTGGACTTTAGTAAATATGGTGGTATCTCTACCCGATGGATATAAGATTGGATCTATGCCAGCTTTGGTTGTGTCTTTTTTAACTGTGTATGCTGCATAATTTTCGACTTTACCCAACCTTACCTGATTAAATACATTAAATCCTAGATAAGTCTCAGATGATAAACCTTTTAGCAATTTAGACAAATCGTAATCGAATGCAATATTGGTGGAGCCTGTTCTACCTGTTTCGTAAAAGAATCCTTTACCTACCAAACCGCCTATTGGGTTAGAGCCATAGTTACTAGTAACACCATACCAAGGTTTATCTAAATCGGCACTGTTATTTGCATAAACAGGAAATTCAATAGGTGGTGTGGTATTGGCATCTTGAAAAGCACTTTCGAATGTTTGAAGTGCTTTTCCATCTGTATAATTTGGCGAATTATTAAGACTAATGGCACCATATATACCAAATTTCACTTTCAAGTCATTGGTAATTCTAATGTCGAGGTTTGCCCTACTCACCAATCGGTTATAATTAGCTGCACTCCCGATTTTAAACAAATCACTTTCACCACTATAACCAAGATAACCAAAATAATGAATTTGTTCATTACCTCCTGATGTAGAAACATTTGCCCTGTTGTAATCCATCGTATTTTTAAACATCATACTTCTGAAGTTATTATTTGGTTGGAACAAATTGTATCCATCATTAACTTCATAGTTGGAAATAGCTGCGTCGGAATACAAAGGAGACATACCACTATTTGTTCTGGCCATATTATTCAAACGGGCATAATCGCTACCATTTGTCCATGTGGGCATTCTATCCACAAAGCTCACACCTTTCTCAAAATTCACATCAATTATACGCTCATTGGATTTGCCTCGTTTGGTCTTGATATAAATTATCCCATCAGCTCCTGCAGGTCCATACATTGCTTTAGAAACAATATCTTTAACAATTGTCACATCTTCAATTTCACTTGGATCCAAAGGCATATCAGTGATTTCAGTTGGAATACCATCAATAATAAAAATGGGTGAACGACCTCTCAATTGAATATCAATTTTTTCGGCACCTGTAGTATACCTTTCCATCACATTGACGCCAGGTGATCCATTTATTTCACGAATATCAAGACTGGAAGCCAGCCCTGTGAAGGCATTTCGAAGGTCTGTACCCTGATATTTTTCTAATTGCTCGCCTTTAATTACTACATCAGCACCAGTGGTTCTACGTTTCGAGATAGTTAGGTAAGGCAACGAAATCAAATCGTCTGATGTTGCAAAAAGTTTGGGTTTCTTTAATGTCAGTGTGCTTTTACCAACAATACTTTTGATGGTTAATATGCGAGATTCATATCCTTTAGCTGATATTTTTACAGAAGCAGACGGCAATGCGTTGAAACTAAACAAACCAGATTCATCAGGTTGAATATACGCTTCACTCTCTCCTATAACCAATTGTACATCGGTTAGAACAATTCCATTTTCATCTTGAACTTTTAGGTCTACGGCTTGGACGGTTTCATTTCTCTGGCGTTGGACAGTTTCATTTCTCTGGCGTTGGACGGTTTCATTTCTCTGACGTTTTTTTTGAGCCATTAAATTTGCTGTAAAGCCTATAAATACCAACAAAATAAAAATATATCTTATCGTATTGAATTTTTTATAATAAATCATAAGTAGTTATTTTATATTAGATTAGATTACCATATTTCGCCTGCCACAAAATTTTTCATTCTCAAATAATCACTCTGACTAAAAGGGAAATAGTACATTGCCTCTCTCCATAGTACTTGACGATTTTGGGGCAATGGTACTCGAGTGTATTTGAATCCGGTAGGGTAAGTAGCGCTTACAGCAACTTTTTCTACAACCATGCCAAATACTACGCCCGAATAAACTTGAGGAGCATCTTTCCAACGTCGAATATCGTAAAAATAATGACCTTCAAAAGCAAGTTCAATATTTCTCTCATTTTTAATTCTTTCCCTAAATACATCTTTATCGTTTGTGAATTCAGCTTTTATAGGTGACATCCCAATTCTATTTCTTATTGTATTTATCGCCTCTACAGCCGTCATAGCACCCGGAACTGCTGGTGTGTTTGGACCATAAGCCTCATTTGCTGCTTCAGCATAATTCAAATAGAGTTCACCCAACCGAATAACTGGATCCGTATACTTGGTTGCAACTTTATTTTTAACATTTTCACCTCCCCATCGTTTTTTTGCATAATAACCAGTAATGGTAACTCCTTGTGCATTTTGATTCAGCAATTCGCTATATTTTGCTACTCCATTTACTGTTTCGATATAAATTTGCGCTTTAGCGTTGGTCCAACCCAATAAATCAGATTGGTTGTGAAGAACACTAAACTCAAAACGTGGGTCCCGATTTGCATAAGGGTCTTGTTCGTTGTAATGTCCGAGTGCCGTTGCTGCATCTCGATTTTCTTGAGTATTTAACGGATCGCCCCAAACTGTTTCATATTTATCTACGGTGTTTTGCGTAGGGCAATCGGCCGAATTTCCAGTAGTGGTACCCCTTAATACAGATGGGATAAGAAATTGAATGTTTACAGCTGTATAAGTATTTGTACCACCATCCCATCCGTAGAGTTGTTCATTGGAGTATTTTGCACCAGTAAA
Organism: Bacteroidales bacterium; assembly: GCA_038222885.1. GTDB lineage: Bacteria > Bacteroidota > Bacteroidia > Bacteroidales > Paludibacteraceae > Paludibacter. The sequence continues at coordinate 2,790 of JBBRHJ010000086.1, forward strand.
GTTTTTCTTATACTCTGCAGCAGTTAACAATTCGTACTTTAATTCTAAAGCTGTTTGGATGGCTTCCCAATTAACCTTTGCTGCATTTTGCCAATCCTTTACACCAAGTTCGTTGTTAAGCGGACTTGCAGCGTACAACAGAATTCGACCTTTAATCGCCATTGCAGCCATTCCACTTGGTTTGTATTGATCTGGGTTGTTGAGATGTCCTGGTTCACCAGGTCCTGGATCGCGTCGCATTTTTTGAGCTTTCTTGTAATAAAAAATAGCAGAATCCATATCTTGAACAGCACTCATACAGCTTGAATGTGCTGACGGACGTGGAATATCCCACAAATCGTCAGGACCAAGTGATTTGGTTACATGTGGCATTGGTCCCCAGCCTCTAAAGGCTTCAAAGTGACAAAATCCTCTGACAAAGAATGCCTGCGCTTTCAAATCATCAATATTTTCAGGAGTTCCATTCTGAATTAGATTAATTTTTTCGAGTGTTATATTGGCTATACGAATGGCACGCCACATAGGATTAAAAAATCCATATTGTCTACCTGACTGTACACCATCATTTAGAACCTCAGAAGGAAACAATTTACCTCTTTTGACACCCGCACCTCCACCACGTGCTGCATCGGACATATCTGTTAATGCATCCAGCGCATACTTCGACTGAGGACAATAACTCCAATGAAGTTTAAAAGCGGTGCTTATGGAAGCCTTTTTATCATCTTCATAAATAAAATCAAAGAATTTTTTTGCATTTTCATATTTCGAAAAAACTTCATTTTCGGTCAATCCGGATTCTGGCGACATATCTAAATATTCGTTCAAACATGAGCTGAAAATCAGTATGCTAAATCCAAGAATCAGAAATATATTTTTATATTTATTCATTTTGTTTTGTTTTAAAAATTAGAATGAGAATTTCAAACCAAGTTGAAAACTTATCATCTGAGGATAAAAACCTATTAAAAAGTCTTTTCTTTCAGGATCTCCTTCCAGAAGATTACTAAATGTTAGCACATTATTACCAGAAGCATAAACAAGAATATTTGAAACGCCAGTAGCATCTTTAATAGATTTAGAATTGATGTTGTAACCCATATAGACTTCTTTCAGTCGTAAATAATCGGCATTTCGCCAAAAACGACCCTCTATCATAGAATTTAATCCGTCTTCAGCATTACCCTCAGCCCACCCTAATTTAGTAAACTCATAATTGAGCGTAGCATGATTAGCGTTAGGATTTGTTGGCGACCAATAATCTAACTGCGATTCATGAATACGTAAATTAGATTTTAGAAATTCTACTTCGAAAGCGGAATTATAATTCACATATTTTCCTGAATTGCCTTGAAACATCATATTAAATACAAAGCCTTTAAATGACAATCCTCCTGAAAAAGAATAAGTTAATGGTGGATACCGATTTCCTTGTATTGGGTGTCCGTCGTTGAGGTTTATCACACCATTGGCGTCGTAATCTAGATATTGATAATCGCCCACATTAGCATCGTTAATATTAATTGGTATTGGATTTATATGCAAATCATCAACCGTAGTAAAGTATTCATCTCCATTTAATTGTAAACCTTCCACTTGCGCACCAAGAGCTTTACCTGCTTGTTTTTGATAATCATCAGAATAAGGTAAATCATCTTTGAAAATTATTCTAGTTTCATTAAATCCCAAATTACCTTTAATAAAATAATTAAATTTGTTTTTTGTAGTTTTATTAAACTCTGCTTCCACTTCGAAACCATGCTTTTTCACGCTACCCAAGTTTAGATCTTTGAATGAATTACCAACAAAGAAAGTGATAGAATTTGGTGTTAAAAGCATGCGATCGCGAAACTCATCATAAATATCAAAACTAAATCGGAGTTGATTTTTAAATATTCCCATTTCAAGTCCAAAATCTCTTTTGCGGGCTTGCTCCCATTGCGAAACACTATTGGCAGCTTTATCTTCGGTAATAATTTTACCATTTTCGGAATAGTTGCTAATGTATAACCAACGACTGGTAGCATTATCGCTACCTACTAATCCATCGGAATATCTGAACTTTAATTTATCAATTATAGGAAAAGCTGATTTGAAGAACTTTTCTTCAGAAGCGATCCAACCAACTGCTATGGCAGGAAAAATACCGAACCTATTTTCAGGTGCAAATCGTTCGGATCCGGTATAACCTAAATTCATTTCAAATAAATACTTACCATCATAATCATAGGTTGCCCTTCCCACAACACCGGCATTGTAGTATGCGAATTCAGAACCTGAATTTTTTTGTTGATAATTAATTAATGCAAGTCCTGAAACACTATGCTTTCCGAATGTTCGGTTATATTTAGTAGCAAATTCGTAATATAAATTGGTATAATAACCACCTGTCATACCTCCAATATTGACATCAAGTGGTCCTTGCTTATACACTTCATTGCCTTCTTGATCTCTAATCCATGGATTTACACCTTCAACTCCTATTTTATCATAATTCAAGGTGTATTCTGGAAAATCGTAATCAGCAGTTAATGCTAAATTTTGATAACTGGTACTCAATGAAGCTTTAGCCTTGAAAACCAAACCTTGGGTTATAAAATCAAGTTTTTGTGAAAACAGAATGTCCGTAAATAGTTTAGAAGTAAGTCTTTTGTTAAACGAGCCACTATAAAAAATATTATAAGGATTATTAAAATATTGACCTGTATTACTTGAATACCTGATACCTCTTTCATCGGGATAATCAGGGTCAGGTACTTCATCTAATACCCATTCAGGGAAATAAGGTGCATACGCTGCGGGAGAACTTCCATACAAAAATTGCCAAGGAACAGCACTATGACCATTTACAGTTTGAATGTCACCCCCAATATTGAAAGAGATATCAGTGGTGGGTGTTATTGCAAAATCAAGATTGGTTCGATAATTAATTTTGTCGTTTTTGTAATGCGTGTCAACGTAGCCGTCTTTATATCCTTCAAAAAAATCGCCCTCATGAAGATAACCAAATGAGGCAAAATATTTTACAAATTTCGTTCCTCCTGAAATATTAATATTAGCCTGTTGAGTTGGTGCAAAAGGTTTTGTGAACATATCAAACCAATCCGTATTTGGGTATCGCAATGAATTTAAACGAGTAGATGGGTTTTGATATTCGTCAAGTTCATTTTGAGACGTTAAGTTCTGAAAAAAACCTCTATTCATTAAAGCAACATTAAGTGCACTCATGGTAGTATATGAACTGATATGCTTTGGAAGTTTTGTGGGGATTTGGATTCCGGTATTTGCAGTAAAACTCAATTTCGGTTTGCCTATAGTACCTCTTTTGGTTGTAACAATGATAACACCATTGGCTCCTTTAGCTCCAAAAACTGCTGTTGCCGATGCATCTTTAAGTACAGATATGGTGTTTATTTCATTGGGATCTAAGTTAGTAAAATCACGTTCAACCCCATCGACCAAAACCAATGGTTGTGACCCATTCCAACTGGATAGCCCACGAATTATAATTTCTGAATCATTTGAGCCTGGTTGTCCACTTTGCTGCATAGTCAAAACGCCCGAAAGTTTCCCTGCAATGGCATTGGTAATATTTCCAGTGCCCGAGGTAATTAATGCCTCCGAACTAACTTGCGAAATAGCACCTACAATACTTTCTTTTTTTTGCGTTCCATAACCGACTACTACAACTTCGTCGATTCTAATACTGGCATCCTTTAATATTACTTTATAATTTGTTTGACTGCCTATTAGTACTTCCTGCGAATCATAACCAATATATGAAACTGTCAATAATTTAGAATCCTCGGGCAACTCAATACTAAATAAGCCATCGGGATTTGTAATTGTACCAATTGTAGACCCATTTACCATTACAGTCGCTCCAATAATTGATTCTCCTTTCTCATCAACAATTCTACCAGTTACCCGTTTTCTTATTGCTTCAGTGTTTTTTTTTGAACCAGAAATAACTTCGGGTTTTAGAGTTTCTTTTTGGGGGTCTACTATGGTATTGGCATGCACTGTAAATACCCCTACAAATAGAAGAATGGTGATTAATTTTATCTTTTGTAGAATTGTATTCAAATACTTCTCAAGAAAATAAAATTTGAATTTTGGATTGTTTTCCATAAGCTTTATTGATGATTTTAAAATAGTGTTTTTTTAATTAAATCAATTGTAATTTTGTTGTATTATTAACGAAAATATATTCGTCCAATATCAATCGTTATATAATTTATATTTAAGTCCAACTTTTCTATATTTAGTTTTTGATATAAAAGATATGCCATATTACATTACTTCAGTAAATTATTTTTTTTTAGATTGCTCTCTATGGTTACGGAGTATATTGAATAGTACTATTTCTGTCTTTTGTTGATTCACTTTTTCTTTTTGACTCGTGATGAGTTGATTTACTAAAATTGTCTTATTTTGTAATGCAAAGGAACATGAGTTTAGTCGCTTTTGATGTTCTAATAATACAAAATAATACAAAATAAATCCAATTCTATCTTGTTTGTTATTTGAAATATAGTGTAATTCAATGGTTTGTTACAAAAAGATTATTGTTAAGTGGTTATTTTAACCCATTCTATAAAAGTATTATAATCCTGAATCCTGTAAATGGGCGAACTTTTTATTCTTTACTTCCACTTTTCATCTCTTTCTTCTCAGGAGTTGTGCTGTGAGTACCATGCCAACTTGCTAATTTGTCAAAAGAAACATATTGATTATGTTCTCGTTCCATAGCTTGTTTAAATAGTTTTTTCAGCAGAACTTCTTCTTTGGCGTAAACTTTATCCCCAATTATACTGCTTGTTTCCAGAGGATCTTTGTCGTAGTCGTACATTTCGCGGGCAACCACTTTCGCTTGACTGTATGGCTTTTCTGCAGAATATTTTTCTCCTATCCATTCTGTGTAACGGAAACGTTTTGTTCTAATAGTGTAACCCATCGCTTTACGGGGATACTGACTCAAAGCATATTCTCTTAATTCGACCGTTGGATTATTCATTGTAGGAACAAGACTAATTCCGTCGAGATATTTTGGAGTTGGAATACCAGTTAGATCGCATAAGGTAGGGAAAATATCCACAAATTCGCATTGTGTTGTCGGTTTAATATTTTTAGGCGAACCTTTTACGCCCCGCAGTAAGAAACAAGCATGAGTTGCTTCTTCAAAATTAGTATGTTTGTTCCATAAACCATGATCGCCCAAGTGCCAGCCGTGATCACCCCAAAGTACAACAATCGTATTGTCTGTCAAACCAAGTTTATCAAGTTCATTCAATACTTTCACGAGTTGGGCATCCATATAAGAAGTAGCTGCATAATAACCATGAATTAATTCGAGTTGCTTTGCTTCTGAAAGATGATCGAGTTCCTTGTCGGAATAATTATTGAACTGAGGAATATCGCTGTATCTTTTAAGCTCGCCCGAAGAATGATATGCCAAATCAGGGCTTCCTTTTGCTTTACCTTGGAACGGTGCAATTTTAAATTGATCCCTTTTATAAAGATCCCAGTATTTTTTTGGAGCAACAAAGGGTAAATGAGGTTTATGAAATCCAACGGCAAGGAAAAATGGTTTATTCCCATCTTTTAGTTGTTTCAGGAGTTTGATTGCAATTTCAGCAGCCACTCCATCACTATAAGTATTATCCGGAACATCAACACATTCGATAGCAGGTCCTCTTTTCCCTTTTTCAGGTATAAAACTTGCATACGTTTCGGCTTTATCATTTGTCCAGGGAATTGACCAAGAAGGCATATCGTGTCCTGGACCAACACTTCCTTCATGAAAAATTTTTCCAGTTCCTGTCGTTTCATAACCATTGTTTTTGAAATACTCCATCAAGCTAACTGCATTGGAATTCACATTACGAAAATCAGTTTCTAAATCCCAAACCTTTGTTTTGTCAGGGCGCATACCTGTTAATAAACTAGCCCGTGTTGGACCACTGACGGCTTGTTGAACATAACAATTTTGAAAAGCCATACCTTCCCGAGCCAATCGATCCATTCCTGGAGTAATTGACATTTTATCCCCATACGCTTCAATCAATGGTTTTAAATCATCAACCGGAATAAAAAGCACATTGGGATGTTTAACATCAGCTTTCTGAGCCACCATGGGCATAGTTGCTAAACTGAGCATTGCCAGATTAAGGCTTTTGTTATTAAATAGTTTTTTCATGATTATTATAAATTAAGATACAATATTTACCTATTCTCAAAATATTATTTTACAAAGTATTTGGTTTAAAAGTAAAAATATCCAAGGCAGGATTTTTGTCCTGTTTCTCTGATTCAATAGAGTTTACATCCCTTTTAAGATGTTTGACCATGAACTGAGGTTGATATTCCAACAAAAAAAACCAATAAACCAGTTTTTAGTTAGGTATTATAAAAGAATTAATTATTTAGTTGGCGTCAAATTAACAGTAAAACGTTTTGAACTATTAGCCGCAATCGAAATATCAAAACCAATAAATGATGTTCCTTCGTTCGAATCATCGTATTCATTCGGCGAAACGGTGGAATTTATATATGCTTTTGCACCTTCAATATCGGTTAGTTTCACCATTAGTTTTTTACCATCCTGAGTTAGTTCAATGGTTTGATTATCAATAATCTTCGGAGTAGCTTTAGTCAGCATATTCCAACTTACCACCACATCTTTGTCCAAAGTACTTACAGAATCTTCTGTTTGTACCTTTTTTTTACCCAATAGCGAAACTTTTCGTGCAATCATCTTAACATCAGCCTTATAAAGCGATGTTAAATCCATACAAACAGCCATATTGTTGTCGGTTTCAGAAATGGTTTTAATGATTGCTCTTCCTTTTACTAATTGTTTTTGATTATTGATAGTGAGTGTATTGTGCGATAAGTTATTGTATCGGAATACATCCCATCGTTGCGAATTCTGACTAAAATTCCACAAATCAACGCCTTTCGATTCCAATGAATTATATTCTTGATTTCCAAAATCCAGAGCCCAACGAACGCCGTTGGCTTCCATAATAAACGAACCAACATCCATGTGTTGATGACTTTCCGAGGGTGTTCCGCCCTTTACTCCAACATATATTCCATTGTTATCGACCCATGAAGTCCGCATCATGGCAATTTCAGTTTTTCCGTTCGATACAAACATTTTTCCTTCAGGAATAGCGATTTTCTTAAAGTCAATGTCTCTGCTCCATAGCAATAGTAAGGGTAGAAATCTGTTATCCAGCTTTTGAGGGTTTGACTCCAAGTCAGCTTTCAATTTCTTAAATTCAGAAAATATTAAACCTGAATTTTTATTTTCGGAAGCAAACCAAAACATCGAAGGATTCACTTTGGTACCATCGCGGCTATCAGCGTAATTAAAACAAAGCGGATAAGAAATATTTTTATTCTCTGTCGGCAGAAAAAAACCTTCCATGTTTTGCATAAAAACTGCTGTTCCCATAAAGCCAGGATATTTTTTTAATCCAAAATCGCTACCCCAGTTTTGATTCAACATATCTAATAACATCAGGTTATAAGTCGTTCCATAATCCCAATAACTATATCCTTCAGGGTAAGCTCCATTATTGGCATATCCGTTTATTGATAGCGGAATAGAGGAGATGGCACGGTTCATCAAAGCTGCATATTCTACAGGATTTGTTTCGAAAAGAGCTACAACACCTGCCGAGATTCCTCCGTTGCAAACCTGATTCCAGTTAGAGGTGTTTCTCAACCATTTATTGTATTTTTCATTAGTCGATGGCAGAATGCCATGTTTTAAAATAGCTTCTTGAAGGATTGTTTTATTCTCTGGTGAAATTTGATCATAGAGCCAATCGTAACCAATGGAGAGTGCCAAGGTCATTTCTGCAACATCAAGAAAATGAGTTGGATTCCAATTGTCAAAGGCAGCTAAGTTCAGCATTTCCTTTTGTGCTCGTTCAAAATAAACTGTTTCACCTGTCATTCTGAAGGAGTATGACAAATATAAAATTCGTTTGATTGCTTCGCGAGAAGTATCAAGAATCCTACGACCAATCTGATTGCGTGTCAATAACGGCAGGGTAATAATCTGTTTGCTTTCGGATATAATCAGATTATGAACATCGGTTAAAACTTTTTCAGAAGCAATTTTCTTCTTCAACTTTCCTTCCTCATTTTTCAGAAAGAACAATCTAGGATGCTCATTTAGTTTGCCGGTCGGCAATATGCTAACTTTTTGAGCATTAGCCGATAAGGCTACGAATAAAAAGATCAATGATAATTTGAGGTGGAACAATAATTTGATTTTCATAACTTGTGTTTTTTTTTTAAAGTTTAAATAAAATAAATTAGTAATAAATTTAGGATTCACCTATATTCCTAATATTATTTGCGTTTAACAATTATTATATTTTTTATAAATCAGTTAAATTTGAACCAATCTAAATGGATAAGTTCGTTTCCATCACCTCTGAAAACCATAAATATATCCATTGTTTTTTCATCGTTTTCGAGTTTGCAGCTTATTGTTTTATAGCTATTCCACGATTTAGTAGGTGAAACTTTACATTTACCAAGTAATTTTCCATCTACGGCTCCTTCTCGGATTTCTATAACACCTCCTTTTTTGTTTTCGGATGAAAAGCAAAAACTAATAGTTGCTTTGGATTTAAGGTTTTTTACTGCTGGAAATTTTAACCATTCTCCGTTAGAAATCTGTTGAATTTCAAAATCCCCTACGACATTATCAGTTTTTTCTACACCTTCCGAAGCAAAATACCATTCGGCTTGTATTTTTGGCCATTCTGCATTGTATTGACCCACACCATAGCTGTGTGCATATCCTGTTTGATAAAATTCAGGGTCGTTTACTATATCGCCATTCTTCTTAAAATGAACATAAGTCATTAGAGTTTTCCTGAAATGAGGACTAGTATCGCTGTTATTAGTTGTACGGTACCATTGATTGTTCCAGGTAAAATACGAACCATGTCCACCATTACCACCAGCAAATTTAACGTTACTCCAAGGTCCATCGAGTGTTGCAGATGTGATATATCGGTTGTTTGTAAACGACAAATAATAAATACCATTACGCTTAAACATGAAATTCTGATCGCTTTTAAAGCCGCTTCTCCCTATTGGTTTGGGAGCGTCAGCCAACGATATCATATCTTCGTTGAGGCGTGCATAATAATAGGGCTCAGCTTCCGATCGTCCAAAGATAATATAGGGTGTTTTAGCATTATCTTCTTCAAAAAAGATGGTTGGATCATGTTCTGCATTGCTTGGTGTCAAATCACTTGGAATCAAGGCTTTTTTTAATGGGTCTTCAAAAGGTCCAGCGGGTGATTTACCCCGTAAAACGCCAGTTGTATGATCTTTACCATTCGAGAAATAGAAATAATAATTTCCATTTCGAAATGCTGCATCTGTGGCATAACATTTTGTACTCCCTTCGCCCAGATAGGTTTCGCCGGGATAAACCGTTCGTTCGAGTTTCCAATTTACCAAATCATCGGAAGAAAAAATACGCCAATCGGGCATAAAGTATGTTTTTGCTTTTGGGTCAGCATCGTGTCCTGAATAAAGAAATGCTTTTCCATTAAAAATTCGAA
>JBBRHJ010000087.1:0-12216 GCA_038222885.1 Bacteroidales bacterium
TGGTTATATTTTTCTCCGTAAAAGTTATGCAATTATAAGCTACATTATCTTAAAACAATTGAATTATAGCACCAATAATTCACTTTGTGGCATTATCTCAATCGACTCTACTGGTAATTTCTACGTTATACACAGCTTAGCAAAAATAGTTTCGGAAGCAGACGGTATGCAAACTTGCAGCCTAACTAAATTTATGGCCGACAGCCGTATTGAAACTGTTAAAGTGCTTAGATTCCGATTAGGTGCCGGCAAAGTCATTGAGCAAAAAGCACTCTATTATCTGAATGAAAAAATTCGTTTCGACAATGAATTCGACATGAATGATAGCACAAGATTCAATTGTTTAGAATTAGTAATTCATATTCTGAAAACAGCTTTTGGAAAAGACATTGCTAAGACAAATGCCAAACCGAATTTCAGCATTTTTGAAAATCCAAAATATTTTAACGAGATTAATTTTGTACAAAAGAAATTACCTAAATAATGGCAAACTAATTTTGACTCCTGTTTTCTGATATTTAAAACCTTCAAAACCAGCAAAAACCCCAACGCGTCCAAAGTTTCCTAAGCCAATAGAATAACCGGTTTCAAAATAAGGCTTCAGACTTTCTCCTCTCAACAAAATATTCAAGTGCAAAGATTCATTGAATTGCTGTGTTTGTAAAAAACTAATACGTTTCAAAAGCAAATAATCCGAAGTCCAATTAATATGAGATTCTAGCCATTTTGTGGCAGAAGACCTATAGTTGTCTAACAATTGAAAAGTGTTGTTAAACGAATTGATACCAACAAATAATGGAGTTGTGCTAAAATACTTATAATCTGGTGCATACATTTTACTATTTCCAACAAACATACCTGCAATAATGGAATAATTCAACCTATTAAAAACCGAAATTTTCACATCTTGACTGATATTTGCCTGAAAGACATTGAAATGCGATTGGTTTTTATGATTTGTAAGGGCAAAAGCTGTTTTGTATCCGATTCCAACAGTTGGATATCGCGAACTTACATATTCTTTCTTTCCGTCTTTAATTTTATATCTATATTTTGGTGTGTAATTCAAATACAACCAACCCATTGTAGAACTATGATTTTCAAAATAGGACATTTCATTCATAACCGGATAGTTAAGTAAAGGTTTATTCCCAAAGAAGTGCAAACTACTATTATTTTCGAGCGATTGTCTATTTTCGTGGCCAGCTCCCGTTCTAAGCGAAAGACCATTAATAATATAGAACGAATTCTCAATTTTAAAGAATTCCTTTTGATAAAAACGAATCACATTATCTCCAAAAAAGAGAGATGATAATGAGTTCAAAAAACGTGAAGAACCTTTTTCACACTGCACATCCTCAGATATATTCCCAAAAGATATGTTAAGTTTAGCATTGGAAAGTGGGGCATAATTATAAGTCGTGTTCATCTCCCAAACCGCTGTCTTCCTTGCTGTTGTATAATAAATTGAAGGATTGAATATTATATTATTGGTTGGAGAAGTCTTAATGTCGAGTGTCAATTTCTGACCCAACCTAAATCCGTCAACAAAGTTGTATTCCTTGATAATTCCAGGCAGAAGTCCATCATATTTTAAGGAAATATTGTCGGTGATTTTAACATTACTACCTAGCAACCATTTCAAGGATTTGTTATTGGTTCCAATGTTAAACGATATAGAATTGTCAGTAGTCTGCAACGATTTTGACGGAGCAAAACTATCTTTTTGCTGAAAACTAATGGCTTCATCCTTAAGCAAAGGCACTTTTCGAATACGCTCCCAATAAATCGAATCTCTAAATTCTGCCAATGAATCCACTTCGACTGCAACGCGTTGAAATTCTTTTATTTCGAGTGATTCACGTTGTTCTCTCAGTTCCAGTGGTTCATTCTTTTGCATCATCAGCTTTGATAACTGGATGGCATCTTTGGTCGAAATATTGGGTTTTGAAAGTAATTTCTCAATTTTAGAATCCGTTTTATTAACTTTATTTAGCTGTAAATCAGGGTTTTTAATCGTAGGTTTTTGGATATTAATAATGCTTGCAGCGTCTTTCAGCGTAATACTGTTATATTTCACAGATGCATAATACTTGGCATACCCTTTTACTCCCATTGTTCCGATTGTAGAATTCATTTCAAATGTAATAGGCAGAAAAACAGCAGGTTTTATTTCATGATAATTAATCTTATACCGAGAGCTTGAACCCATTTCGTTTGTTGATAAATCAGCATAAAACACACACCAAACATCTTCGGTAATATATAAATAGCCTGAAAACAACTTATCGTTTTTTACTTTCGGAATAATTCTGATTTTATTAATCTGATATTTTCCACTTGTATAAAAATCTTCAAGTTTGAAATTATAATACCTGAATGCTTGTGTCGACAATGGTGATATATATCCCATGAAATCAGCCTTGTAGATGCTTGAGGTAGATGTTCGCAATCCTCCCTTGGGGACTAATTCTTTGGGAATAGAACTTTTAAAAGCAATAACTTTTTGTGTGTATTTTTCCGGCGACTGGTAGGTGACCTCATTTTGCGATTCGAGAACCAACAATTTCCCTATTAATGATTTCAATTGTTTATCCTTTATCATCATTTTCATGACCGTGGGTATACTTTCAATTTTTGCACTTCCTTTCATGTAATTCGCTGCTGAATAGCTATTTACTTGATACAAATGAAAGGGTGCACGTGCAATCGCATTTCGCATAACATGGTAGGCGGGATTTTCCTTGGATGGTTTTACCAATAAGTCACTTAGAATTGTTGGTTTTTCAACCAGTACAAATTGTAATTCTAGCGTATTGGATGCAATTTGGATTGATTTTTTCTGAGTTTCGTAACCAATGGATCGAACCTCGCAGCTATAGTTACCAGGACTGATATTAGTCTGAAAATTACCATTTTCGTCAGCAACTATTCCTAGCATCAGTTCATGAATATAAATGCTGGAGTAAGGGATTGCTTCACCTGAAATATTAATAACTTTTGCTTTTAAAACTTGGGCTTCTAATGATAAACAAATTAATACCAGAGAAAATAGAAAAAGAAACCTTTGCATATTGTATGATATTTGTGCGTTGGAAATGCAAATGTATTATCTTTTTTGAAGGTTCATTTTACTTTTAACTACATTTATGCAACGCAGAAAATAAACAGGGCTTATCATGGATTAATTTCAAAATAATTAACCTTTCTATGAGTATAAAAACCTTATTCAAAAAGTATTATAGTCTGAAATTATTTCTAAAATATTATTGAAAAAAAAAAACTTTCTCTATCCTATTTTTGATGAGAGAAAGTTTTTTATAATTAGTGTTTATTCCTCGAGAGTACTTAAATCTCCTTCGGGTAGTCCAAGTGCACGAGCTTTTAGTACCCGTCGCATGATTTTCCCACTGCGCGTTTTTGGCAATTGATCAACTATTGTAACCGCATCGGGTTTAGCAATTGGACCCATATGTGTAACCACATGATTTATCAATTCATGTTCCAATTCTGGGCTGGTCTTGTAATTGTTTTTGAGAATAACAAAAATATGAATACAGTTTCCTTTCACAGGATGAGGCAGAGCAATGGCCGCAGATTCAGCAACAGCAGGATGGCTAATCATAACACTTTCAATTTCAGCACTTCCAAGCCTATAACCGCTCACTTTAATTACATCATCAGTACGTCCGATAATCCAGAAATAGCCATCTTCATCTTTTTTTGCTGAATCGCCAGTTGTATACCAACCTTGCTCTTTGTACTTCGACCAGTAAATTTCCAAGTATCGATCTGGATCTTTGAAAATTCCTGCAGTAAGTCCAGGCCAAGGCGATTTTATAACGAGCGTTCCTTCTTCTCCAGCCTTTACTTCATTGCCTTTATCGTCAACAACTGAAATCTCGTTTCCGAAAAATGGTTTTGTACCCGAGCCTGGTTTAAGCGGAGTAATGGGCAAAGGAGTAATCATAAAACCACCAGTTTCGGTTTGCCACCAAGTATCCATAATAGGACACTTGCCGTTGCCGATAACTTCGTGATACCAACGCCAAGCCTCAGGATTTATAGGCTCTCCCACTGAACCCAACAATCGCAACGAGCTCAAATCATTGCGGTTAGGCCACGAATCGCCAAAACGCATCAAGCCACGAATGGCAGTTGGGGATGTATAAAGAATATTAACACCATACCGTTCCACCATTTTCCACCAACGATCAGGATACGGATAAGTGGGTGCACCTTCGTACATGATAATGGTTGCACCGTTCATTAATGGACCGTAAACAATATAGCTATGTCCAGTTATCCAACCTGGGTCGGCAGCACACCAGTATCGATCGTCGGGCTTAATGTCGAAAACCATTTTGTGTGTAGTGGAAACATAAACTCCATACCCACCATGCGTGTGAACCATTGCCTTAGGACGGCCAGTGGAGCCAGATGTGTACAATAAAAACAACATATCGTCTGAATCCATCACCTCTGTTTCGCACTTTGTAGAAGCGATGGGCAAGTTGGCAAGTTCATGATACCAATAATCACGACCATTTTCCATATAAACTTCTACATTTGTTCGTTTTACAGTAATGCATATTTCCATAGTGGGTGAAAGTTCCATGGCTTTGTTCACCACCGATTTCATTTCAACCACCTTGCCCCTACGAAATCCTCCATCAGCAGTAACTACCACTCGTGAATTGGCATCATTAATTCTGTCGGCCAAGGCTTCGTGGCTAAAACCTCCATAAACAACGCTATGCACTGCTCCTATTTTGGCACAACCCAACATAGCAAAGATTTGCTCTGGAATCTGTGGCATATAAATGGTAACTACATCACCTTTTTTCACACCCATACTCTTCAAAATGTTTGCAAACTGTGATACTTCACGATTCAGTGCGTGATATGAAAATGTTCGAACATCACCTGGTTCTCCTTCCCAAATTAAAGCTAATTTATTTCGAACTGAAGTATGTTGGTGGCGATCAATCGCATTGTGTACAATATTAGTTTTAGCACCTGCAAACCATTTGTAAAAAGGTGGGTTGGAATCATCGAGTACTTTGTCCCATTTTTTATACCACGAAAGTTTCTCAGCCTGTTCGGCCCAGAACTCTTCTCTGTTCTTTATTGAATACTTATAAAGTTCATCGTATTCTTTCACATTAGCTTGATCAATAACCTCTTGTGAAGGCAAATAAATCTTCTTCTCTGTTGGGTTTTCCATATTCATTTGAGTTAGAAATTAAGTATAATTTTTATAAATGAAAAAGATATTCTCTAAGTTCACTCATAATTTATCATATCTAACAAAATGAACATAAACTGTGTTCACTTACAATTTGAAATAATTACCATGATTTAGTAATAATTTAATCAAATATCAGCATTATTTCCAACAATTAACAATGAACGAGGAGTTATAGAAGATTTTCAAGAGAAAGGCAATATAAAAGCAAAAAAGGCTGACTCAAAATAAGATGAGACAGCCTTTTTCGTGATTAATTTCAGAAATTATTTCTTACTGATATAATTTACAATCCATTCCCCAACTTCCGAAGTGGAATAAGATTTTCCGTTATCCGCAATATCTTCGGTAACAACATTAGCATCCATGCTGGC
Organism: Bacteroidales bacterium; assembly: GCA_038222885.1. Classification (GTDB taxonomy): domain Bacteria; phylum Bacteroidota; class Bacteroidia; order Bacteroidales; family Paludibacteraceae; genus Paludibacter. Next base: position 5,623 of record JBBRHJ010000087.1, read on the forward strand.
GGCTACAGCTTCGCGAATCAAAGCTCCTTCTTCCATCATGCCAAAAGCATACTCGAACATCAAAGCTGCTGAAAGAATGGTAGCCAAAGGATTGGCGATATTTTTTCCTGTTGCCTGTGGATAAGAACCATGGATTGGTTCAAAAACTGAAGTATGAATTCCAACCGATGCTGAAGGTAACATACCTAAAGATCCGGTAATTACCGAAGCCTCATCGGTCAAGATATCACCGAATAGGTTTTCTGTTACCAATACATCAAAACTTTTTGGCCATTGAATAATACGCATAGCAGCATTATCCACAAACATGAATTCAGTCTCAATATCAGGATATTGTGGAGCAATTTCTTGTCCTATTTGTCTCCACAAACGCGAAGTTGCCAACACATTGGCTTTATCCACAATGGTTACTTTCTTGTTGCGCTGTCCTGCATATTTATAAGCCAAATGGAGAATGCGTTCTACTTCTTCGCGGGTGTAAATACAAGTATCATAAGCAGTATTTCCATCTTCGGCTCTACCTTGTGGACGACCGAAATACATACCGCCAGTCAATTCACGAATACACATAAAGTCAGCACCTTCTACTAAATCGGCACGAAGAGGCGACTTATGAATTAATGAAGGGAAAGTTGTAACAGGACGAATATTAGCATAAAGTCCGAGATCTTTCCTCATTTTAAGCAAACCTTGTTCTGGACGCACTTTGGCAGAAGGATCATTATCGTATTTAGGATCACCAATGGCTCCAAAAAGTACAGCATCTGATTTCATACAAAGTTCGTGAGTAGCTTTCGGATATGGTTCACCAACAGCATCGATGGCACAAGCACCCACAATAGCAGTTTCGTAGGTCAAGGTATGACCAAATTTATTACAAATTGCTTTTGTAACATTCAATGCTTGTTCAACAATTTCGGGTCCAATCCCATCTCCTGGCAATACAGCGATGTTTAGTTTTTTTGTTATTGACATATATTTATTGATTATTCAATTGTTTAATAAGAATTTCAGAATCAGTTGATTGAATTGTAAGTTTATATAAAACCAAATTCTATGGTAATTGCGAATAATTTATTACCGGAATTTTACCCGACTCAAGTATATTCAACATTTTCATAGTAGCTTTGATAGCTGCAACAGTTTGGTCACCATGCAAACCACGCGTTTTAAAGGTTTTACCGTCGAAACGCCAAGTAATAATAGTTTGTACAATGGAGTCAGTTTGGCCACCTGGAGGAATTACCACTACATAATCGAGTAACTCAGGCGATGGTTTACCTAAACTTTTATATATTTTCCACATGGCTTTCGAAATAGCATTATATTGACCGTCGCCTGATGCAGACTGTTCATACACTTCGCCATTAATTTGCATTTTCACCGATGCCATTGGACGCAATCCGTAGGTAATTGACAATGAGTAATTAAGAATTTTTATACTTTGCTCATCTTGCTCACTATTCAATACATCCGAAACGATATAAGGTAATTCTTCCAGTGAAACTAACTCCTTACGATCACCCAATTCGATGACACGTTGAGTTACTTTCATCATCATCTCATCGTCAAGTTCAATTCCTAATTGTTGTAGATTCTTTAGAATACTGGCTTTGCCTGATGTTTTTCCTAAGGCGTACTGACGATAACGTCCAAAGCGTTCAGGCAATAAATCGTTGAAATACAGATTATTCTTATTATCACCATCGGCATGAATTCCGGCAACCTGTGTAAAAACATTATCTCCAATTACAGGTTTATTGGCTGGAATACGAATTCCCGAATAAGTTTCAACGACTTTGCTCACCGCATTCACTTTTTCTTCAATCAAATTGGTTTTCACATCTAAATGATCGTGAAGAACAGCTAAAACACTGGTTAACGGAGCATTTCCAGCCCGTTCGCCTAATCCGTTAACAGTAACATGAACACCTTGAATGCCTACTTTCACAGCTTCGAATACATTGGCAACTGCAAAGTCATAATCGTTATGTGCATGAAAATCAAAATGTAAAGCAGGATATCGTTCCACCATTTTAGAACAAAACAAACGAGTTTCATCTGGATTGAGAATTCCCAAAGTGTCAGGCAACATAAAACGCTTGATATTTTCCGATTGAAGTGCATCAACTATATAATAAACGTATTCCTCAGAATCACGCATACCGTTCGACCAATCTTCCAAATAGATGTTCACTGTAACACCCATCTCACGAGCTTGTTCCAAAACTTTCCGAATATTAGCAATATGCTCGTCAGGAGTTTTTTTCAGTTGAAGACTGCAATGTTTCAGCGAACCTTTACAAAGTAAATTAATAACCTCGCATCCAGCATTTTTAATCCATTCTAGTGAAATCCCACCATCCACGAAGCCTAATACTTCCACCTTATGAATATGTCCGTTCTTACGTGCCCAGTCAGCCACTCGTTTTACCGATGCATACTCACCTTCCGAAACTCTAGCTGATGCAATTTCAATCCTGTCAACACAAAGTTCCTCAAGCAATAACTTAGCAATGCTTAACTTTTCATGAGCAGCAAATGACACCCCCGAAGTTTGTTCACCATCGCGAAGCGTGGTATCCATTATTTCTATGGCCCCCCTTACTCCCCCCAAAAGGGGGAAAACAGAGGTATTATCTTTATCAACAATATTGCTCATAATCAACTATTTAATAATTTATAAAAGCTCTTAAAGTCCGCTTTGGGGGATTTAGGGGGCTTTTATTTCTTTTCGTACGCTTCTATCAAATCTCTTTTACTCAACAAATAATCTATATCATCGAGTCCGTTTAGCAAACATTCTTTTTTGTAAGGATTAATCGTAAAAGTTTCTGATTTCGCAGTGGCGTTGTTTGTTATTTGCTGATTTTCTAAATCCACTGAAAGCGTAGTTTTTGGATCAGCATTCACCGAGGCAAAAATATCTGCCAAGAACTCTGACGATACAACTACTGGAAGTACACCATTATTCAATGCATTATTTTGAAAAATATCGGCAAAAAAGCTTGAAACTACTACTTTGAAACCATAGCCATCTATCGCCCAAGCTGCATGCTCACGACTAGAACCAGAACCAAAGTTTTTACCAGCAACTAAAATTGAACCACTATAAAGTGAATTGTTCAATACAAAGTCAGCCTTCGGACTTTTATCTTTGTTATAACGCCAATCGGCAAAAAGATTATCACCAAAACCATTTTTATCAGTTGCTTTCAGAAAGCGGGCAGGTATAATCTGGTCAGTATCCACATTCTCTATTGGAAGTGGAACGACTGTTGAAGTAAATTTTATAAATTTTTCCATGTGATATAATTTGCCAATAAGAAAATAAGCCAATGTGCCAATTCCTGTTAGTTACAACTTATTTACTTTTGACGTATTTATTATACTGTTTATAATTTTCTGTATGTCTTTTATTTATTCTTCAAAATACTGATATTCCAAAGATTTAATTTTTCAAATTACCAAAGGCCTAATTATATAATTAACCACATTGGCAAATTAGCACATTATTCTACCTTGGATCAGTGATGCGACCAGTTACGGCAGCAGCAGCAGCAACAAGTGGACCTGCAAGAATGGTACGTGCACCTGGGCCTTGACGACCTTCGAAGTTACGGTTTGATGTTGATACTGCATATTTTCCAGCAGGAACTTTATCGTCATTCATGGCCAAACAAGCTGAACAGCCTGGTTGACGGAGTTTGAATCCAGCTTCGGTCAAAATATCGTATAAACCTTCTTCACGAATTTGCTTTTCCACCTTCCAACTTCCTGGCACTAACCAAGCAGTTACGTTATCGGCTTTTTTCTTACCTTTTATATAATTAGCAAAAATTCTAAAGTCTTCAATTCGACCATTGGTACAACTGCCTAAGAAAACATAATCAATAGTTTTTCCTTCAAGCTTTTCGCCTGGAACAAATCCCATATAATCCAATGATTTTTGGAAAGAAATTCGTCCAGCTTCGTCGATGCTATTCAAGGTCGGAATACTTTCGTTGATTCCCATTCCCATTCCAGGATTGGTTCCGTAGGTAATCATTGGTTGAATATCATTCGCATCGAAAACTAATTCCTCATCAAATTGAGCACCTTCGTCGGTAATTAAAGTTTTCCAATGGGCTAATTGTTTATCCCATTCTTCGCTTTTTGGAGCAAATTCACGACCTTTCACATAATCAAAAGTAGTTTGATCAGGAGCAATTAAACCGCCACGAGCACCCATTTCTATCGAAAGATTACAAACTGTCATGCGTTCTTCCATGCTCATGCTACGAATCGCTTCACCAGCATATTCCACAAAATAACCTGTTGCACCACTGGTTGTAAGTTTGGAAATCATATACAAAGCCAAATCTTTGGATGAAACAGCTTTGCTTAATTTACCATTGAAAGTGATGCGCATGGTTTTAGGACGAGTCTGCAAAATGCATTGTGTAGCCAACACCATTTCAACTTCACTCGTGCCAATACCGAAGGCAATTGTTCCAAAAGCTCCGTGTGTAGAAGTATGGCTGTCACCACAAACAATAGTCATCCCCGGTTGGGTAAAACCATTTTCAGGGCCAATAATATGAACAACACCATTTTTCTCATGTCCTAGTGGATAGAAAAGTGGCATATTGAAATAAGCAGCATTCGCAGCAAAAGTATCGAGCTGATTGCGTGAAATTGGATCTTTCACTGGCTGATCTTGATCAATTGTTGGTGTATTATGATCGGCAGTCATGGTAGTTAACTCCGGACGAAAAACTTTCAATCCGCGGTCTCTCAATCCATTAAAAGCCTGTGGGCTTGTAACTTCATGGCAAAAGTGACGATCTATATACAACTGTGTAGGTCCATTTTCGACCGTTGATACTACGTGAGCATCCCAAATTTTATCAAATAATGTTTTCATTCTATTCGTCTAATTTCAAAAGTCTAAAGTCAAAAGATTTATGACTTAGATAATGATAATTTATTTTTATATTTTTCTCAATTAAATTTAGTTTTTCTTCTCTTTTTTCCCTTTAGGGGTCAGGGGTTTCCTTATTTAACAAACTGATTTATAGCATTGATATATGCCTCCACTGAAGCAGACACGATATCGGTATTTGCACCAAATCCATAATAAACAATACCTTCGTGTTCTACTTGCATGTGCACTTTTCCAACATCATCACTTCCTTTGCTAATGGCTTGAATAGTAAATTCTTGCAAAGTCATATTACGTGTAATAATTTTCTTTAACGCTTTAATGGCTGCATCAACAGGGCCATTACCAGACGAAGCAGATTCAAATTTTTCACCTGCAATTAACAAACCGATACTGGCTACAGATTGAACTCCTACTCCTGATGTAACTTGTAAGAAATCTAATTTAATACGTTGTTGTTCTGAGCGTTCCTTGCCAGCCAATACCAAAACATCATCATCGTTGATATCTTTCTTTTTGTCGGCTAATTTAAGAAATTCTTCGTAAATATGATCTAACTGTTCACCTTCAACATTTACCCCCAATATACTCAACCGATGCTTCAAAGCAGCACGACCACTACGGGCAGTCAAAACTATTGAATTTTTATCGATTCCCACATCAGTCGGATCCATTATTTCATAACTTTCACGATTTTTTAACACTCCATCCTGATGAATTCCTGAAGAGTGAGCAAAAGCATTCCGTCCAACAATGGCTTTATTAGGCTGAACTGGCATATTCATCAAACTCGAAACCATGCGACTAGTCGAATATATTTTTTGAGTATTGATTCGAGATTCGATTTCCAATGATTTGTGACATTTTAAAATCATGGCAATTTCTTCGAGTGAAGTATTACCGGCTCTTTCGCCAATTCCATTCATTGTTACCTCTACTTGTCTAGCTCCATTCATAACGCCCGCCATGGTATTAGCAGTTGCCATACCCAAATCGTTGTGGCAATGAGTAGAAATTATGGCATTATGTACACCTTTCACATTTTCCATCAGGAATTTAATCTTTTCGCCATATTGCGTTGGTAGGCAATAACCTGTTGTATCAGGGATATTTACCACAGTTGCACCGGCTTTAATTACTGCTTCAACTACACGTGCCAAATAAACATTATCAGTACGACCGGCATCTTCACAATAAAATTCCACATCCTCCACATAACGTTTGGCATATTTTACAGCTGCAATAGCACGCTCCAAAATCTCTTCCTGAGTAGAATTGAATTTATGTTTGATATGAAACTCAGAAGTACCAATTCCAGTGTGAATACGTTTATTTTTAGCATATTGGAGAGCTTCGGCAGCAACATCAATATCTTTTTGAACGCCGCGTGTTAAAGCACAAATGGTAGGCCAAGTAACTGCTTTCGAAATTTCAACCACCGATTTAAAATCGCCGGGACTTGAAATAGGAAAACCTGCTTCAATAACGTCTACTCCTAATGCTTCTAAGGCCTTAGCCACCTGAATTTTCTCGATGGTATTTAATTGGCAACCAGGAACTTGTTCGCCGTCGCGTAAGGTTGTGTCGAAAATAAATAATCTATCCATATTATTTTTATTTACAATTTTCTTATTTACAATTTACAATTGTACTTGTACTATATTAACATA
>JBBRHJ010000088.1:0-12105 GCA_038222885.1 Bacteroidales bacterium
TTTGGAAAGATTGTCTTTGTCCAATTTGTGGTAGTTGACCAAAGCCGAAAAACCATCGGGGCGACCATCCCAAACATGCCAGATAAACGGACGGTTTTGGAACAGTTTGCAATGTTGGGCAAAGAATTCCTTGCGCAACCAATCTTCGAGGTTGGCAGAATTTGCACCTTCTTTGGTAAATAGCTGATTCAAACTGCTGTTGTTCCACTCCGTAGCAAATACAGCTTGCAAGTATTCGCGTACTCTATCTGCACCAGCTTGCTCGCCATTGACTGACGGAATACAGAAAATGCCGTCATCGTCGGTCAGACTATCAAATTCTTTTACAGCAGCTATTAATTCTCTGGCTTCATCTGCCAGCTCCATTTTATCATCACTCTCGGCAGGCCAGCGGTAGCCCAACAGACGAGCCACAGCCACTTGCAGCGGATTATCACTTTTTATGGGGTGACCATGAAACAACCATTGTGTAGCATCTTCGCTATAAGGTTTGGGTAAACCATTAGGGTATTTTTCGTCTGCTACTTTTTGCCAATATTCTAAATCGAATGGAATTTTGACTAATGTTGCATTAGTCACTTTTAATGATTGGTCTATTTTTCTAACTTCTAGATTAAATTCTGGACTTGAGCAAAATGCCCAAATAGCATTAAAGTATTCTTCCTTTTTTGGAATTATTGGAGCACTATTAGAATCCCAACATTCACCAGTATAAATAGTTACGGGCAAATGTGCAGTTTGAGTAACATGAATTCCCTTTTTTCCCCAAATACTTTGACCTCGCAAAAAGGCTCCTGGCTCTTTGGATAATCTTCCTTTTCCATTTTCCCATAATAAAATATACTCTCTTCCACTAAAAAAAGTTGAATTGCTTATTGTACTTAATTGAAATATCCAGTCCTTATTTGGTAAATCAATTTCCCAAAATAATCTTCCATAATTTGGATAATCACCGCTTCCAAGTCCCCAATAACTATCAGAATAATTACTTAGAAGCGAATGATTAATGCTTGAATCTAATATAAGTCTTAAGTCTGGATTATTTAATTGATTTGTTTGATTGAATTTACTCAAAACAGCAATTTTAAGATTGTCACTTTTTATTATTGGGTTAGATATATTAGATACATCTATACCTGTAAAATTGGCTTCATTATTTGGTAAACTATTTGAAATTACAACTAACATTACATTAAAGTCAAACATTGGTGTTTGAAAACTTTTAGTACCTAACCTTGCAATTAAATTTATATAATGATGCCTTAATAAATTGTTTCTAAATTTTTTATACGTTATTTTAAATAACCAATTTTGCGGAATAACACAGCAAACAGTACCATTTACTATAGCTTTATTTAACATGTATTCTAGAAATACAGTAGCCAATTCACCCTTAGCTTCTGAGTAGTTTAATTGACAATATTTTGTTAGTATCTCTCCTTGTTTAACACTTGATAAATAAGGAACATTGGTAATCTGCATCGTGTATTTCTTAGACATAATTTCACCCGCTTTCGCAATCCCCGCAGCCATTACACCTCGTTCAACCTGTTCAGTATCTATTTCGCTTTGTAATGCTTTATTTAGTATCGGTTGCAGTTGTTCGAAACTGGCGGTAAAGGCATCCGCTTTAATGGTGGAGGGGTCGAGTAAGCTGCCCAGTTCGGGTGCCAATTGAAAATGGTCGTACAGCATGCGCATCCCGTTTTCCATGCGACCTCTGTCGTCTTCGTTTACATTATCCACTAATTTTACCCAATCTTCTACTTTGCCTTTGGGAGCTATACCACTGCAAGCCAAGTTCATTTCGGGTAGGGTGCGGTAAGCGCCGCAGAATTTCCAAGCGGTCAGCGCCAAGTTAAAAGCAGCAATTTGTGTACAGCGTGGGTCAAGCTCAAGTCCGTGTAGGTTTTCGGTAATCACACGGTCGGTGGCTTCTTCTTTGGTCAGTCCTTCTTCGTACATACGCAAGCTAGCGAATACTGGAAAGAGAGAAGCTACGAAGTGACCCGAACCCATGCAGGGGTCGAGGGAAGTGACATCGGCTGTTTTGTTAGGCCAACCTTCGAATGTGCCGGCTGCGGGTAAAGCTAAAGTAGCTCCGCCATCTTGGCGGAGTATTGTATTTAAACGACTGGAAGCCGTTTCTATATTACGATTATGATTCTTTATATAAACTCTGAATTTATCTAGTGAAGCCTCGCTTCTTACCAAATGATCAAATGATTCTTTTTGCCAGAAAGCTCCTGATTCATTGGTGATTTTATGTATCTCGTTGGCAGTATATGACTTCCATGAGTGGAGAATATCAGAAAGTTGATTATTCTCCTTAGGCGCTACAAGTACATGAACATGATTGGCTGCAACCACATATTCGTCCAATTCATATCTATCTCCATTAAAGAATTTAAGCGCATTTTCAACAAGAATTTTTATTTTTTCATTTTTTAACTGGCAGGCTCCATATCCGGCATCCAGATATTCCTGCATTTTTGCTGGGAAACGTTTATAATATTCTTTTTTCTGTTCGGGTGTATGTGGTTCTGGATTCTGACTTTTCCATGCTTCCATTTCATATTCCCATTCTTTGAGCAATTCCTGAGGCATAGAGTCGGCAGTTCGGAAGGTCACAAAATACAGCTTTCCCTCTTGTCTCCAATGTGGCAAGTTGCCTTTTATATGACTAAGCTCTTCGTAAGGATTATAGTAGTTAATTTCGATACTCCGGCTGGAAGCCGGAGCTACGTTATCTAAATATCGTAAATACTCAAATTTTATAGGTGGTGTTACACCAGGATTACGACTTACCCACCAAGCGCCAAGGGTATTGTCGATAAGAAAATGAACCATGTACGGTTCTGTGAAAAGTTGGGTAACAGCTGGTAGTTTTGCTCCGTCAATTTTATCGCCACTGGCATTGATAGCTGCTTTGGCTTCGCTTTGCCAAAACTGATATACCCAACCCAAGGAGTCGTCGGCAGTAAAAATGTTGTTTTCGAGTGCGTCAATAATGGTTTCGAGTGCAATGCGGTCGTTGGTGGCAAAAGGCACTTGCATCAAGGGGTCTTCGGTACGGAAAATGGCAGGAAGCATTCGTGAAGCATAGTTGGCAGCGGCATCCCATTTATCTACAAAATTTTCATCATGAGCCAGTTCTTCGCAATCGGTCAAAGTTACTGCCACACCATCGGGGTGCATCAATAAATCATTGGCTTCGAGGAATTTTGCAAAGAGCATTTTGTGCCAGGTTTCGTAAGCCAGCTCGTAACATAAGTTGCTAATGTTTTGCTCTCCTGTAGCAGGTAATTCATCGCCCAACAACCGACTTTTTGCCCGAAGTTTATTACGCAAGGCTCTTTCAGCTGCTGTTAAGTGTTGAAAAGGTTCAGTATTGTCCACCCCAAAACTGTGCAAAGCGTTGAATGCTCCTTTTTCGACGGCTCTTCGTGCTTCCTTTACTGCTGATTCTAATGTATTGCGCTGTTGTGCTGTAAGTACTGCCATTTTATTTTAGTATGATTGAACTGGAGTTATTTTTCAATAATTCTTCTAACTCCGTTTTGAGTTCTGCAATGTAGTTTTCAATGTCCGCCTGATTGCTAATGGTGCGACGTGGCAAAGTATATGATTTTGCCTGTGGAGCAGCTAACAGAATGGCATCATCCAATGCTGATTGAAATTGCCCTGGCAGTGCAGCAATTTTTGTATCCCATTGATATAATGAAGCTTTTTGAAGTTGGTTGAGCAGTTCAGTTCCATTTACCGCTTTTATTTCAGGTTTCACCAAAATTTGGTGTTTTACCAGAATGTTGTGCTTTTGCTCAGGTGTGAGTTTTACAAAATACTCATTTGCCTGAAGTTCTGCCATTTTTGAAGTGTACAGATTATTGAAAAACTCTTTTTTGCTATTCAGATTATTACCCAGTTTTTCAGTTAGGCTGTTTAAAATTGGTTGCACAGGATCAGGCTCTTGCAATAATAAACGGCTATCACGAATGGCAGTAATTTGGGCTTTTAGCGGACTCAACTCGTTGGTGTCGGGAGCAAAATTGTCTAACTGTACTAGTAATTTCCAATTGGGTTCACGCTTATTAATCAACTTTTCGTTAGCTGTCCATTCTGTTAGTTTTGCATGGAGCATGTCTTTTTGCAATAGAATTTCCTGTAAACGCTCATTTCCTTCTTTGTTTTCAATGTCTTTGATAAACTGTATATTCACTGGTTCAGGGCGTGGAGCATCACCACTTACATTTGCGGCAAGGTTTTTCAGTTTGGAAAGATAATCATTGGAATAAGCAAAAATTTCCTGATTAGGCGGACAGTTTATACCCGCATCCTGCATTAATTTGCGGATAGCAATTTTGTCTTTTGCACCGATAACAATTGTTTCTCTTTTGAAAGTTGCCTGATTGATTTTAGCCACTTTCAAATCGGGTTCGGGTGAGGAAATGTGCTGTGTGTTTTTCATTAAAATAAGTAGCGCATCAATGGCATCCTGACTCCAACCATAGCTAGCTTTCATGAAAAAGTTACGAATATCTTTTCCAGATTTTGCGCTGTTTCCAATAAAATGTAGGATTGCAGAAGCTACAGGGTGTTTTTCTACATCACCTGAATAATTAATGGCAGATAAAGCATCTACTTGTCCGGTTAAAGCCTTATTCAGCACTTTATCCCAACCCAAATAATCCGCTTTGCCTTTAAAATCAGAGAATTGTCGGTCGGCAATGCTTTTCAAAGCATCTTCGATATTGTCACGTAAAGAACCAACCTGAACGACATTACCACCAGCCAAATAAACAATACTTTCGTTACATACTTTTTCAACCAATTCGAGGATTGCATTTTTAGCCAGTGTTTGTCTTGTTTCCATGCTTTTGCGAGCTTGTTGACCTTCGGGAGTTGAGGGCAATCCCTTTGCATCCATTGTTGAACCGGCAGCAATAAATTTAATAATTTCGGTGCGTAACTCAGCATCACGGAATTTTTTTACAAAAACATAAGATAAGGGAGAGTTATTTCCGGCTGCTCTAACTTCGTTTAATACAGTTGCTTCGTTTTCGAACCAACCATCACGCACCCAGAGGTTTAATTTGAACTCGGTGTTCGGCATTGATTCTTTGTCCCAAAGGTCAAAATCGCGCACCATTTTTGAGAATCCTTGCGTAACATTAATAGTTTTGGTTTTGTCTTTGAAAAATGTAACAATTTTTTCTTTTCTGTGGCTCTGAATCTGGTCATCGCCTGTGCTGTTAAGTTTAATATAGTTTTTGGTAAATTCCTGTTCCCACTCCGAACCAATTTTAGTTTGCAGTTTGTACTCATCGTTGATTGGCATCAACACTTTTTCATCCACTAATTTCTTAATCAGTGCTTTAATCTTCGTACGGAAAGTATCTGAGTTGGTGTTCAGGTTGTCAATCAACATGTCCGAAATGGTGTTTTCGTTTGATTTCAGACCTGTATTCATGTTGTCGGCAGTAATTTTGTCGAGCAAAAATACTGCGCTAAGAATTCGGCTTTCCAATAAAGAATCGCCCCCTTTTGCTTTTCGTTCCTGAATGATATTGCTTGTGTCGTTCAACAAAAGCCCTGCTTGAATTAATTGCGTTTGATTTTGGTCAAAAATAAAATCAGCAGGAACAATTTGTCCCAGTTCCAAATTGGCAATTTGCTTCAAGCTGTCATCAATAATACGTAATTGATTTCTCAACTGTCCCGAAGTACCAGCTACGTCAATCACTTGTAACACTTTATTCCACAGTTTGCGAGTTGACGGAAGCATGGGATAATCAGCCACCAATGTTTTTTTGTCTTCCGAAATATATCCAAAAACAGTACCTTCGAGATTTCTTGATATTTCACCCGAAGCACCATCCAATTTTGTTTCCAATTCTGCAATAAATGAGGGCTTTTTATCTAAAATGGTTTTGCGGATAACCGTTTGAATGTCTGTATTTGAAAGTTGAATTGGGATTCTAAAACGAGCCATTAATTTCTGTAGAATAGGCGTGTCTGTTAAGGCACTTTGACCAGTACCTACTAATAGGAATTTACCTTTAAACCTTGAAGAAAGGTCTTCGGCTAAAAACTGAACATTATCAGCTAAATCAGGATCTTGACCGATAAACTGCTGTACCTCATCAAGAACAATCAATGTACAAGGGATTTTATCTGTGTAAAACAAAGGCAGAATCTGCTCTCTGATTGTTTTTACAAAAACCTCACGACCAACAGTGTCCACTCGTTGAAATTGTGCTTTGAAAAGTTCTTTTAATTTCATTTCGTTTTCAGCCATATCCGGCAGGCACTCCAGTACAGCTTTTGAGAGCGTTGGAGAAACAAAAAGATTTTCCACCTCTTTTTTGAAATCACGTCCGGCAACTTCAACTAAGGTTTGAACATTATCATAAATACCCTCTTGTTTTAGCCAATACACAAATTGGAAATGGTGCAATTGGGTTGGTAAACCTAAGGTATTCAGTAACAACTGGAGAAAAGAATAACGAATATCTTTCGACGGAAAGTCACGCAGAGTACCTGCTACAGACAATTTACCATTCAATTTTTGTTTAAGAGATAATTCTGCTAAAAGATCACTTATATCTTGGGGTAATTGTTTGACTGTTCTGGCAGTTTTACCTCCTGGCAATTCAGTATCGTTCCATAAATAGCTTGCCATTTTAACAAGGTGCGACTTTCCACTACCATAGAAACCACTTACCCAGAATGTTGGTTGTTCCGAATTGTCAATACTTTGTAAATAATATTCAAGAATTTTTTTTAACCCATCGTGGTATTCGCCTTCGCACACAAATGTTTTCAATTCATATTCTGCAATTGCCAAATCTTCTTTTTCATTGATCGTTCTAATTTTGGCAACACCTTCGTTTTGGAGGTTTACTAATTCTGGATTAAGCGTAAAAATGTCTTTGTTTTTCATTCTAATAAATTTATATCGTAATTGGACGTGCTAAATAATCCCAACCGTCGCGGGCATCAAGCAATCTGTATTGGTTATGTTCAAATTCACCGGGAAAGAAAATCAATAATCTGCCTTTAAAATCATTGTCGCAACTTTTCAAAATTTCTGACAACCGTCCGAAACCAAAAAAAGAGGAAACATCTTTAATTGCAATTAATGTGTTTTTGTCTGCTACCAATTCTTTAAATCTGGACTTCAGAAAGTCAATAGCATAAGGAATAAACTCAGCTTCTAGTTGGTCAACTAAGTACTCAGGATTAGCAAAATAATCTTCCCGATAATCATGATTTGTCATCCATTCAGGGAAACAACTTTTTAAGGAAATGCTCACCCAGTTTTTTTTTGCTTTTTTAGTGGCAGATTCAAAATCACCCATTCGCAAGTCAATTTTGCGCTGTTCGGCGGGGTCATACACTAAAAACCAAACCCTTTCTTGACCAGATAGGGAATTCGACCATGGCTCATTGACCACTTTGTCATAAGCCATTATTAATTGATCTATCTTAGATATCATTGATTGCTAATTTGCTGATTAGGTTTGAGAAGGCAAAAGAAGTAACATTTCCGCCGAATTGGTATTGCATCAAATCACGTTTGGAGGCTTCCACTGCAAGCTCCCGAACTTTGGTTTCATTCAACATTAATGCTTTGACGTATTTACTTGAAAGAATAAATTCGCCTCTATCACCACTTAAAAATGCCAGGAAAAAGGCAAATGCTGCAATGTTATAGCTAATATTCGGTTGTGTTCTGATATTTTTTACTTTTCCAGTTATAAAGCCAGCTTGTTTCCAAGAACTAGCAATGTTTTGAGCCATTGATCTGCGTGTATTTTCGGAATATCTATTCGGGTAGCGGATTTCGATATTTTCTTCGACTTTTTCAATGGTCACCTTGTCATTCAATTTAGTTTCAGCTACAACAGAAAAACTTTCTTCCAATAAATAATCGTTTCCAATCGCAAAAAGTAGAGCTAATAAGGGCTTCTCATCTTCTTCTACAATACCCCAAAAATGTTTGAATGCTTTAAATGAAGAATTTTTTAAATCAAAACCATAAAGAGAAATTAAATAACGAGTTGTCTTTTCAATTCCAGATTTTGTTTTCTTGTTAATTACATTTTGATTCAAGGAATCTAAGTAACTGTTATCTTGTATCGCAAAATCCATTAGTTTAGCCAGTTCGGCAAACATCATGGTTCTACTTGTATGTATTGTTTTTGACATTTTATTTTAATTGGATTAGCTCTTTTATAATCAATTACAGTATTAAATTGACAATTTAATTTGGTTGTAATCTTTCAAACTAAGATTTTGGAATTAAGAACAACAAAAATAGTGAAAAGAAATGAAACTCTTAGTTTGAATTTAAGCAAATAAACTAATTAAATTTCAACCAAATCTAATTTATCAATTAATGTCAACAATGCTTTGTTTTCAGTTATCATCTTTTGAAGAGTTGGTGAGAATTGATTTCCGATTTTAAGAGGTGTTGAAACTGTTTTTTGTGTGGTCTGACAACGAATTTTATCAATCATAAATCAGCCACATCAAGCCCTTTGGCTTTGGCTTCGGGGGTGGCAATGAGTTCTAACTTATTGGAAACTTTTATCTTGCAAGGTATTTGTTTCAGTATTTCTTTTGCTTTTATGCTCCATTTATCATAAGCACCCAAATCTGGAAATAAAACCACTTTACGACCTTTAAGAATCTGGCATTTTTCAATTGTAAGCCCCTGAATACCACCTGAGGCAAGCCAAATATCATTGGGGAAAAAAGCTGCTGAAATAAGTGCTGATTTTTCACTTTCGGCAATACAAACTTTTGACTCAGGGTATAAAGTCAAAAGGTGTTCTCCGAAAAAGCATTGTTGTAAATTGAAGTCATCGGGGAGTTGTTTTTAGTGTTTTAGTTTGTTATGTACCCAGTCGATTGCTCCGCTTTCGTGCTTTATCCGCTTGCCTGTTTCGGGATTGTATTGCATGATTTTACCTGTTCGGATTTTGAAATTCACATCTATTTGCCAGAAAATTATTTCTTTGTTTTTGGTGGCCCAATCAGGTATTATTGCAAATGGTTTTAATGTGGTTTTCGGGAAAATGGTTTTTGAGAAATGTAATGAAATTACTGTTTTGGGATTGGGTTGTTCGAGAAAGTTTTTGGACAAAAATACATATATAAAATTAACGATACAAAGAAAAGGAAAGAAATAAAAACAAATACAACTAATATCATTGATTAAGGCTTGTTCTGCTCCATCAATTTTTGAATAGTAATATAAGGGTAATTTTAAGTTTTATGGATAAGTTAATGATTAACAAGATGATACTTTGTTGATAAGGCGTCGTATGTTTTATTCGGTCTTATTGTAAATTAATGAATAATATTTAAACCAATAATAAAAGGCAACAGGATTTGTCTTTTTGAGTTTATTTAGTTTGGTGTTACTGGGTTGTTCAATTACCCATTTTGACATATCTATTTGGTTGTTGTAGCGTTCTATTGCTGAACCCGTTTGCAGTAAGGCTACTAAATATGCTGTTTTTGAGGCATGTGTAATGGCTTTTTCAATATGATAGCTTTCCGAGAATATATAGTTTGTTATCTGTTTTAAGCCTAACTGCAAGACTTCAAGGTTTGATTTGCCTACTTGTTCGCGGGTGCAAATTGATAGACAATTCTCAACTATATCAGCGAACACAATAGTTTCATCTTCGCCCATGTTACGATAATTGAGTTCGATTTTTGCAAAGTTGGTAAATACCGTTTTTACTACTGAAACATTATCAATCTCCTCAAATAGGTTTCCAATATCGTATAATTGTTTGATAATTTCCTGACCCATCGACTTTCCCTTTTTTAAATATGGTATTCCGGTAGTGTTGGGGGCAAAGGCGGTTAATTTGTCGCCCATTATATTATTGAAATCGGGTGTTGAAACCTGTAAAATTTCTCCTTCATGAGTTATAAAAGAAGATTGGATTGGTGTTGAAATAATATTGCTGTAGTGATTGTCTTCAAATAAAATATCCAGTAAAACAAAATCCTCATTATCAGCCTTGAGTGAATTTGGAAAATAAAATTTGTAATGACCTTTTTCTATATCACTTATAGCATTGCGGTGTTGTTCTTCAGCCCGTGTAAATCCTTTTTTGATTGCAATCCCAGCTAGCAGTTCATCAAGATTCTCAATTTTTCCAGAGACAATAATATCTATATCGATTGAAAGTCTTTTAGTACTGTTGAGCATTAGCATTAATGCGGTACCTCCTTTGAAAGTAAACTCAAGGCTAGATTCTCTCAGGCCTTCCAATAGCAATAATGCCCGGATTAGCTTTTGTACGAGCACCTTATCTGCTTTTTTCGATGTAGATATTTCAGAGATCCATTTGTTTGTTGTGCAACTTTCTTGTATCATTTTTATTTGTAATTTTGACAGTAAATGCGGTTTACTGTCGTTTTATAGTATTTATAAATTTAGCAAGGACTTCTCTTTTTTCCTTTCTACTTGCGTATCTAAGCAATTTATCCCTATTTATGGTGTATTTCGAGAATGCATTTGTAAAAATATGAGTTAATTCACTACCTTGTAAAAACTCAAATTCTTTATCAGTAAACAAATCCACCAACAGTTTTTCAATTGTGGTGGTTGGAACGTTTTTTACTGTTTGAGTAGGGGAGCCTGTAACCAATGGGCGAACAAACAGCGTACTTTCGCCAAAATATATATCTTCGTTTAATTTGCCCTTTAATACATATTTGTATTTATCTCTCAATTGTTCAAAAACTGAATCAACAGCATCCCTTTCAACTTCCACGTAGTAAATGTCTTTATTTATAAGATGTTGCGATAAAGAATTGATTTCACTAATATGCCAAATGATATATGCCAAGTAGGGAAAATTATTTTTCATATAACTATTGATTCTGAAAATTTTCGTAGACGTTTGTGGAATAAAGTTGTTTCCAGAACCATATTTATAGATACCCCGTCCAATTCTTTGAATAATTCCATTCTCAATTAAAGTATAGATTCTCCAACTCACAGTTGATTTAGGAGTATTTGCATCAAAAGACCGATAGAACGCCATTATTTCGGCAACTTGGAAATGGTCTTTATTTTCAAATACTTCTTTTAACTTTTCGACATGTAATTCCGCTTTCTTCATTTGATTCAATATTTGCTGCAAATATAACTATATTTTGACAGTAAGTTACATTTACTGTCAAAATTCTAAGTTAAAATTCTAATTGGATTCAATAATAAAAACTATAAGCCTGAATCAATTTCTTCTAATCCTAAGGGGTTTATAAGAATTTCAAGCGGTTTACATTGATCTAAAAATGATTTTAAGGTTGGAGAGAAATCACTCTGAGTTATTGGGTTTGATTGTTCCGGTTTGGAACGAAGTTGAGCAATCATATAATCAGCAATGTCAAGACCGTTTGCTTTGGCTTCGGGGGTGGATATATTTTCAAGGACTGCGGAGACAGTGGCGAAACAGTGGCACTGACGTTCTATCTCTTTGGCTTTTTCGTTCCATTTCTCCAAAACTCCTAAGTCGGGAAATAAAGTTACTTTTCGGTTTTTTAGAATCTGGCATCTTTCAACAGTCAAACCATGAATCCCACCAGCTGCCAGCCAAATCATATCCGGCATAATGACACTGGCAATAATAGCGGATTTTTCGCTTTCGACAATGGCAACATTTGCATCAGGGTATAATTTCAAAAGATGTTCACCAAAAAAGCATTGTTGTAGATTGAAGTCGGCCGAGAGTTGCTTTGAGTTTTTTAGTTTGTTGTGTACCCAATCGATTGCACCGCTTTCGTGCTTTATCCGCTTGCCTGTTTCGGGGTTGTACTGCATAATTTTTCCAGTACGGACTTTACCAGCGGTGTCAATTTGCCAAAATATTACTTCTTTTGTTTTGGTAGCTCCAAAAGCATAGCGTTCAGCAATTGTTTGGATTTGATCGGTGGTCATGAATTCGCACAAGAAACGAACGAAGTTGCTTCGGTATGAGGCGGAATGGATAACGAATTTGAAGGGGATAGTTCCTGCTGGTTGCATTTGGTTTGAAAAGTTTGGTTTGTGTGTTTTCGATGATGATGAGGCTG
>JBBRHJ010000089.1:0-12068 GCA_038222885.1 Bacteroidales bacterium
GATGGATCAATGAATTGTACTTTTGGCATTGTATTATAAGATTACCCCTAACCCCTAAAGGGGGACAAGAGAAGTTAGTATTAATTGTTTATGATTATCCCTAGCACCTAAGTGGATACTAAGTTAGTATTGTATTATTATCATTTGCTTTGAACCACAAAATTATGAAGACGTACTTGCATAATTCCCCTTTAGGGGTTAGGGGTTCTTTGGGTTCGCTTTAAAAAGCAAATATTACTTCTTTAAATATCTCACTTACGGTTGGATGTGGAAACACAACTTCCTGCATTTCTGCCAGAGTCATTTCTTGTTCGATAGCAACGCAAGCTCCATAAATCATTTCGCTGCAAGGATTTCCCAACATGTGAACGCCGATTACTTCGCCATATTTTTCACCAATCAACACTTTGCAAAGTCCGCCTCCACCTTCGTTTTCAACGATAAAGCGTCCTGCAAAAGCCATAGGTAATTTCGCTACTTTAAAGTCGATTCCTTTAGCTTTGGCCGATTCTTCTGTTTCACCAACACTTGCCACTTCTGGATTTGTATAAACCACGCTAGGGATGGCGTTGTAACGCATTTTATCGGGACGTCCGGTCAAATTATTCACTACCACTTCGCCTTCGCGACTTGCTGTGTGTGCCAATAATGAAAATCCTGTTACGTCGCCTGCAGCAAAAACATTCGGTACATTGGTACGCATTTTTTCATCGGTTTTGATTCCACCTTTGAATAATTCTACATTTAGATTTTCCAATCCAAAACCTTTAGTAATTGGTCGACGACCAACGCAGACTAATATTTTATCGCCTTCAACAGTATGAGTTTGACCATCCTTTTCGTAAATGACTTTATTCCCATCAATCTTCACCACTTTAGCGTTCAGATTAAATTCAATACCTTTTTTGCCATAAATATCACGCATCATGGCTGATATCTCAGCATCATTGTTGCCTAAAATTTCAGGTAGCATTTCAATAATGGTAACTTTCGTTTCCAAACTGTTATAAAAACTTGCAAACTCCATCCCGATCACTCCACCACCAATAACCACCAATGATTTCGGTTGATCTTTGAGTTCAAGAATTTCGCGGTTGGTTAGGATAATATCACCTGCTTCGGCCAATCCCGGAATGGGTGGAACAAAGGCTTCTGATCCGGTACAAATAAGTAAATTTGTTCCAAGATAAGTTTCACCTCCACAAGTTACTTCTACACCTTTCGGGCTGCGTCCCTGAATCAGGGCTTCGCCTTTTATCACAGTAACATGGTGCAATTTCATTTTGCTTTCCACACCTGCAACCAGCTTTTTAACTACTTTATTTTTACGGGCAACAATTTTTCCGTAATCGAAACTGATATTTTCGCTATAAATACCATATTTATCACCATGCAAAGCATTTTCATACGTTTTTGCACTGTAAAGCATAGTTTTGGTAGGTATGCAGCCTTCATTCAGACAGACACCCCCCATTGCTTTCTTTTCAAACAGAACTACTGAAAGTCCCTTATGTCCTGCTCTTTCAGCAGCAACATATCCGGCTGGTCCACCACCGATTATTATTAAGTCGTACATTTTTTATATAATTTGATAATATGCCAATGTGCCAATTAAGAACAGAAACATTCTCGCATTAATTATATGATTTAAATTTATAATTGAAGTTGTTTAAAGTTGTCTAAGTAAAATAATACAAAAAGCGATTATATTCAGACATTTCCAATGTAAACTTTTGGTTTCAAAACGTACTAAAATTGCTTTAAAACCATCTAACCAAGCATTGGTTCTTTCGATTACAAATCGTTGTTTATAAAGTTCATCATCAAGGAATGAAGCGTCATTCTTTCCATTTCTTTTATTGTGTTTGATGTTGTCGATAATATCGTTTTTAAAGCAGCATTCTCTAAATTCAGTTGTATCAAAACCAGCATCTGCATTTAGGAATAAGCCATCAAGACGTATGTTATTGTTTCTTAGCGGGCTTATCATATTTTCAAAGTTAGTAACAAGTTCAAAGGAATCATTGTGATTCCCAGCTATTGGCTCACTAAATGCAATTGGAATACCATTATTGTCAGCAAGAATAAGCATATTACTTGTTTTGCACTTCTTTCTTCCTTGGTATTCAACTGCTTCTCCACCTCTTTTTGCAGGAGTGTGAGTGCTATCTAACTGTATGGTTGACAAGTCTAATATAGGTTTAAATTTGACTAGTAGCATTTCCCAAAGTATCTGCCAACTGCCATCTTTACACCATTTCTGAAAATGGAAATATACACTGTTCCAACTGTAGTTTGTTTTGAAAAACTGTTTCATTGGCAATTCTCTCCACTGACAACCAGTTTTCAAACGGTACAAAATGGCTTGAACTACTTGATGTACTTTTACTTTTGTGTTATTGTGTGAATTACCAAATGTTAAATTAGAACATATTTCTTTTTTATAATTTTAGTGCATATCATATAGGTTGTTTTCCATAAAGATACTACTTATTTGTCAGATAATCAAATATATAACTGTGTTTTTTCAACTAATTTTGGACTTTAAACAACTTCATTGATTAATTTCAAAATATTCATATTTTTATTTGCACATTTTCCAATTTGCTTATTAGTATTTCATTGGCATATTGGCAAATTAATTTATTGGCACATTAAAATATGTCTAATTCAAGAGTTTCAATCTCTATCGCAATTTGTTTCAAGAAGCGGGTTGCTTCGCCACCATCCAACGCACGGTGATCATAAGTCAAACTCAATCCGATATATGGAACAAATGCATAAACGCCATCGCCTAAATCCTTTGGACGAGGAACAATAGTGTTCACACCCAAAATGGCCGCTTGAGGCAAATTGATTACTGGAGTAAACATTTCTACACCATACGCACCAAGGTTTGAAACAGTAAATGTTGCAGCTTCAGCAGCTAATAATTCTGGAGAAATAGCTCCTTTTTTACAATTAGCAGCTACCTCTTTTAACTGATTTGACAAACCGATAATTGATAAATCATCGGCATTACGAACAGCGGGAACCATTAATCCACGATCGGTATCAACCGCTAATCCTAAATGAACTTTGCTGAACAAACGCATTGATTCACCCAAGAAATGTGAGTTTGCATTTGGGAATTTTTTCAATGCTTTTACAACTGCAAAACAAACAAAGTCATTAATAGTTAAGTTCGTTGACAGTGTGCCTGCTTCAAATGCCTTTTTTGCTTTTTTGCGTAACGTTTGAATATTTCGTGCATCGGCTCCTAAATGGTGAGTTAGCTGTGCTGAATTTTGTAACGAAGCGTGCATTGCATTTGCAATAAGCTTGCGCATGTTCGACAACTTCTTATCTTCATAATCAATACCATAAACTGTATTTACTGGAGGTGGAAGTAAATCAGCAGCTTTTGCTGTTCCGGCTAATCCTGAACCTGAACCTTGTGGTTGAATGCCTTCTGCTACCGCAATTTGTTTAGCAAGCGGAGTCATTTTCGGACGATTCGCCATTGCAGCTTGAACGTCTTTTTCAATAACACGCCCTTTTGGTCCTGAACCTGCAAGTTGAGAAGCATCAATGGCTTCTTTTGCCGCCAATACTTTTGCGCGAGGAGAAATAAAAGTTGAAGTTTGAGAGTTTGAAACGTTTGATGTTTCGCGTTCTGCATTTATTTTTTCGGGTTGTAAAATTGTTTCTTCGTCTTTACTCTTTGTCCCTTGCTCTTTGTTCTCAACTGCTTGCTCCTTGCCACTTACTCCTTGAAGTAGCGCAGCATAATCTTCGCCCGCCTGACCGATAATCATCATGTCCAATAAAACCGGAACTTCGTCGCCCTCTTTATAAAAACATTCGAGAACAACACCATCAGCTGGAGATTCTTCTTCGAATGAAGCCTTATCTGTTTCGTAGGTGAAAAGTATATCACCTTTTTTTACTGTATCACCTTTTTTCTTTATTTCACCGATGATACAACTTTCAACCGATTGCCCTTGTTTAGGCAGAATTACTACTAGAGCCATAGCTTATATATTAGATTTAATCATTTTCAATTGGAATTGCATTTATTCTTTTCAGTTTAACCCAAATGCAAAATTAAATGCAAAGGTAGATGTTTTAGATTATATGAACTTGTAATTATTGATTTTATAGCTTCACTTTTTGACATAGGACAAATAACCTATGATTTTAAAAATAAACCAGATAATTCAGTCTTATTAAAATTCTAAATAGTTTTGATTATATTTCTACATCGTCCGGATTTTTGTTGTCTGGTTTGTCTGATTGTTTATTGAACACCGCCGACCAATACACTCAGTCTTTTTTCTAGGTAGTTGTTGTATTGTTACTTTTGTTTTTATTCAGTTCTGATATCCGAAAATCTGTCGGCGTAAGTCCAGTTGCTTTTTTAAAACTTGTGGAGAAGTAATCGTTTGAAGTAAATTGAAGCATAAACGATATTTCTTTAATAGAATCGGCTGTTTCAACTAAGAATTGCTTGGCTTTATTAATTCGCAAATCATTTAAATACTTTGCTGGGGCTTCACCCGTATATTTTTTAAAATTTTTTCGAAACAAAGTATAACTGACGCTTATTTTTGCTGCAATATCTTGAAGCGAAGTATCGTTAAAGATATTTTCGTTCATAATAATTTTTGCTTGTTCAATTTTCTGTTCTTCTCTTTTTTCTAGAGTTTTGTTTTTTGATTCTGAAATAATCAATCCCAACACATGAAATAACATGCCTGACAGATATACCTGAGATGATTTTAATCCATGCTGAACAACATCAATTGCCCGTTGTAGAAGCTTGACTAACTCTTCATTAAATCCCACATCAATAATTGAATTATCAGCTGGAAAAAACCGACGAATCAACTGATAATAAACCGCATCAGTCTCAAAACGAATAAAATACTCTTTCCATTCATTATCAGGCAAATGGTAATAGGTGTATTTCTGATTGGGCTGAATTAACAGCACTTTTCCTTTCGATATTTCGAATTCATCATTACCTTCAAAACACACAAAACCATGGCCTTTGGTAATATATATTAATTTGAATTCGTTCGAGACTTTTCCTTTTTTATATTGATATCTAAAGTCTTTTATTTTATTCGACTTTTGGATGGTATCATTTGGTAAAATCGATTTGTAACCAACCGAGTTAATGGTTAGCCCAAAATTAATATTGTTGTCGTCGATAACAACATTTCTAAATTCGGAATGTAAATCAGAACTATTCATTTCAATTAAATAACAATTTCCCAAACCCAATCATTAATTTATTTTCTTTATACGATTGATTTAAATTTTGTATAGGCATCTTTCCATACAATAGAATTTTCTGGGAAGAACTCATCTAAATGTATCGATTCGCGGATTATTTCACGCATTTCTTGCAACGAATCTACACAACCTGCTGCTTTAGCTTGTATCATTACATTTCCGATAGCAGTGGCCTCTGATGGCCCTGCAATAACGGGAATCCCAATGGAGTTAGCAGTCCATTGGTTCAATAATGGATTTTTCGAGCCACCACCAATCACATGTAGTTTTTCAATTGGAAACGGTGCCAATTCTTTTAATATTTCAAGAACATTCCGATATTTCAATGACATACTTTCAAATATACAACGCACAAATTCAGGATGTGTTTGTGGCACTATTTGTCCTGTATCCACACAATAATCCTGAATGGCTTTGGTCATACAGCAAGGACTTGCAAACGAAGTATGGTCAGGGTCAATTAAAGACTGGAATGCTTCAACGGTGTCAGCCATTTGTACGATTTTATCGTATGCATAAGTGATACCTTCTTTTTTCCATTCTTTCATACATTGTTCCAAGATCCACATGCCTGTAATGTTTTTCAAGAAACGGGTAGTTCCTTCTACACCGCCTTCGTTGGTAAAGTTCAATGCTGAAGTGCATTCGTTGATAATTGCATCTTTCACTTCAATTCCCATGAGTGACCATGTACCCGAGCTGAGATAAGCAAAATTTTGATTGCTAGCTGGAACTGCAGCCACTGCTGAAGCTGTATCGTGTCCTGCTACCGTTACAACCGATATTTCTCCCAACTCACTTTCTTCTGCCAAATCTTTTCTTAAAGTTCCAATAAAATGCCCGGGCATAACAATTTCGCCTAGAATAGATGGAGAAACACCTGCTTTTTCGAGCAAATCGTTTTCGAATTTTTTAGTACGGGGGTTTAAAATTTGCGAAGTTGAAGCAATGGTATATTCCACTACTTTTTTGCCTGTTAGCATATAGGCCAATGCATCAGGCATAAATAGGATTTCTTTGGTTGCTTTTAGTAAAGAGTTATTTGCCTGACTCAATGCAAAAAGTTGGTACAAACTGTTGAAGTTCATTACCTGAATTCCTGTCAAATCATATACTTTTTCACGAGGAACAATTTCGAAAAATTTTTCAGGTGCTCCAACGGTGTGTGGGTCACGATATGCATAAGGCGCACCCAAAATGCTGCCATCTTCGGCAATCAAGGCAAAATCCACACCCCATGTATCAATTCCTATCGAAGAAATTTCAACACCTTCTTTTTTTGCAGCCACCAATCCTGCTTTCAAATGTTCGAATAAAGAATAAATATTCCAATGAAAATGATTTCCTATTTGAAGAATTTGATTCGGAAAACGAGTCAACTCTTTCATTTGGAGTCTGCCATTTTCAATAGTTCCCAAGATAGATCGTCCGCTGGTTGCTCCTATGTCAAATGCTAAAAAAGATTGGTTTTTCATACAATTAAATATTTGAGGCAAAAAAGATTTGTATTATTTGGATGTTGCCTATTTTTGTAATAATACTTTGTTTATTGATAATTAAATCAATCTATTTCTTTAAAATTTAAATTTTATTTTTTAAGATTAAAGCAGATGTGTTGTAATACTTAAAATAATTAGGTTAAACAATTAAAGAGTTGAAGAAAACAGACAAATGCCTTCAACTCTTTAATTGCTCAATTTAAAAGATTTTTTGCTCAGTTTTTTGATACAATAAGTATATAACCGAAATTATACAGATATATTTTGATTTTAGCTGAAACAAGATACTTAAATCTAATGAAACTTGTTTCAACTCATTACTATTATTATTAAATTAATAGATAATCAAATCTATATCTGTACTTTGCAAAATTAATAATCATTAAAACTCTATTTATATAAAGCTCCGTATGTTTGGCAAGCACGGTAATCCGAGCCTTCTACGTCCATACCAAATGTTGCCCAAGCACTAGGGCGGAATATTTTATCTTCGGATACATTGTGCATACACACCGGAATACGTAACATTGAAGCCAAAGTAATCAAATCGGCACCAATATGTCCGTAGCTGAATGCACCATGGTTAGCACCCCAGTTGTTCATTACTGAATAAACATCTGCAAAATTACCTTCGCCGGTTAGGCGTGGGGCAAACCAAGTGGTAGGCCATGTTTTGTTGGTTCGTTCGTCTAACACTTTATGCACTTCTGTTGGAAGTTCAGCTGTCCAACCCTCTGCCAATTGAAGTACAGGTCCAAGACCTTTAATTAAATTGATACGTGCCATTGTAACCGGCATTCCTCCTTTTGTTAGGAAGTTTGAAGAATATCCACCTCCACGGAAATATTCTCCTTCAGCAGGGAACCAGGTTGTTGTATCCAATGTTTTTTGAACTTCTTCTTTGGTAGTTTCCCAGAATGGTTTCATGGCAGGTTTTCCATCAACAGTTTGCTGACCGCTACCATCTAATGATGCAGAACCTGAATTGATTAAGTGAATCAATCCGTTTGCAGCCAAACCTTCCATTTTGTAACCTGTTACACGTTTAACAGCTTCAGGACTCCAATAGGTACGCACGTCGGCAAAAACCTGAGCTGTATTGGTCAATAATTTTCCAAACAACATAGCCACACCATTCAACGAATCATTTTCGGTTGCAACTACAAATGCTTCACGTATTCCGTTCCAGTCAAAAGAAGTGTTTAAAATTGCTTCTGAGAAGTCACCGTTTGGCATAAAGTCTGTCCATTGGCGTTGACCTTGAAAACCGGAAACTATGGCATTGTGTCCCAATGCTTCCTCAGCAAATCCAAGTTCACGTAGTTTCGGATTTCCTATCATTAAATCACGCATGATCATGGTCATTTTCACAACAAATTCCCATTCCTGATCCAGAATTTCACGTGATTTGGTCGTGTGAGGTGGGTTTGTATTTGGTCCTTCATTTGCTTTGCAGTTTTTCACTGTCCAATCCATTGCTATTTTGAATTCTTCAGGATCAAATATTCCTAAATTGACACGGCGAAGAATCTCACTCATATCAACAGATTCATTTCGCATTCCAAGATATTCCTGGAAGAAATCAGTATTTACAATAGAACCGGCAATACCCATAGAAACTGATCCGATAGAAAGATAAGATTTTCCTTTCATAGTTGCTGCAGCAATAGCAGCTTTTGCAAAACGAATAATCTTTTCCTGAACATCGGCGGGAATACTATTGTCACCTCCATCTTGTACATCACGACCGTAAATACCAAAAGCAGGTAATCCTTTTTGGTTATGACCGGCTAAAGCGGCAGCCAAATAGACAGCTCCCGGGCGTTCTGTTCCATTGAAACCCCATACGGCTTTGATGGTGTGTGGGTCCATATCGATGGTTTCGCTTCCATAACACCAGCATGGAGTTACTGTTATTGTTACATCAACACCTTCTTTTTTGAATTTTGCGGCACAAGCTGCTGCTTCATCTACACGACCAATAGTAGTATCGGCAATTATACACTCAACCGGGTTTCCATCACTGTATTTCAGTGATGAGCTGATGAATTTGGCTAAATTCACAGCCATGTTCATGGTTTGAACTTCTAACGACTCGCGTACTCCGCCCTGACGGGCATCAATAGTGGGGCGAATACCAATTTTTGGATTTTCACCCTGTAAACGAGATGTTTTTTTTTTACGTTGCTGAGCAGCTACAGCTTGTGTTGCTTCAGTGTTTAATTCTGTTTTCATTTTTTATTTATTTTATTGAAATTATTTATTTTTTTTATAATTACTGATTAACCCGTTTAATTAATTCTTTATAGTACTTCGATCTATAGAACTTGTCTTCATGCTTCTATACCCATAAATTGCAATGACAACAAAACAAATCAGTGGTAAACCAAACGATGCATTTACAGCAGGAAGAAAAGCAACTCTTCCCAAATCGATAATACTTCCTTGTAATGGTGGCATTAATGCTCCCCCAACAATTGCCATCACCAAACCTGCAGCGCCCAAAGTGGCATCGTCTCCAACATTTTCAAGTGCTATTCCATATATAGTTGGGAACATCAATGACATAAATGCTGAAGTAGCCACAAGAGAATACAATCCGACCAATCCTTCTATAAAAATAGCTCCAGTTATAGTAAATATAGCCCCAATTGCAAAATACATCAATAATCTTTTTGAATTAATGTATTTCATTAAGAAGGTACTAATGAAACGACTTCCTAAGAAAATACTCATTGCTACGATATTATATAATTGAGCTGTAGCCTTATTTATCCCTAAATTATCAGCGTATTGAATAATAAATGTCCAACACATAATTTGAGCTCCGACATAAAATACCTGAGTGAAAACTCCCTCACGATAATTTTTATTTGCGAACAAACGTCGCATGGAATGAATAGGATGAATCTTGCTTTGAATTCCTGTAGCAGGCATTTTTGTCATGAAAATGACCACAAACATGACTATCACTACCAATCCGAGAATAACATATGGATTTCGAATAATCATTAAATCGTTCGTACGTATAGCTGCTTTAGTGGCTTCGTCAAGGGTGGGAAAAATCAAATTTCCCAAACTATCTCTTTTATCAGATTCTAGAGCTGCTAACACAAAACGTGAAGCTACAAACATTCCGAGTAGTGACCCTAAAGGATTGAATGACTGTGCTAAGTTTAATCTGCGTGTAGCAGTTTCTTTGGCACCCAATGACAAAATAAACGGATTAGCTGTTGTTTCCAAAAAAGCCAATCCAAAGGTAAGGATGTATAAAGAACCTAGAAAAAAGCCAAAATTTTGATATTTTGCTGCTGGCCAAAATAGAAGAGAACCGATAGCATAAAGAGTTAAACCTAATAAGATCCCTTTTTTATAACTATAACGTTGCACAAACAAAGCAGCTGGAATAGCCATAGTGGCATATCCACCATAAAATGCAAATTGAACCAAAGCAGCTTTTGCATTTGAAATTTCCATTACGGTTTTAAATGCTGCAACCATAGGATTTGTAATATCATTAGCAAAGCCCCAAAGTGCAAAAAGACTTGTGATAATGACAAAAGGAATGAGGTATTGCTTTTCAACAACCTGTTTTGTAGTAGACATAAGATTATATTTAATTGTTTTTAATTGTCGTTTTAATATATTCAAATTTAGGATTAAGGTTGTAACTCATTATATTGTATACTACCTCTCCTTTGTAAAACTTTAAATAATTTTCCCTAATAAGGATTAAACACTCAATAACTTCACATTGCGTTACCGAGTAACCAAACCATGACTTCAAATGCCCTAAACACCAGCTCTTATATTTTCACTAATTACTTTCATTGACAAGCTTAATCGGTTAAGCTATTTGAGAAAAATTAGCACGAACTTCCTATAATTAAATTATGCTTCATGAGTTTCTGAGTATGCATATTTAAGTCTCCTATTAGTCCCAATAACGCATGTACTGATTCCGACCCAATCTCATTAATTGGTTGTTGAATATAAGTAATAGGACTATAGAAAAAATCGAAAGCTTCGCTCCCATCAAATCCTATAAAGCCTAAATCTTCAGGAATTTTTAACTTCAATTTATTTACTGCGTACAAGCCCGCCAAACTTAACAAGTTATTGGTAAAAACAATCGCGTCGACATCTTTCCTGTTCTTTAAAATCTCGTAAATAGGGTCTTCGTAATTTTTACTACTTGCCGAATACTTTACAGAAAATGTTTTTATGTTCTCCGCTAAATTCATATTAGTCATTGCGTCTTTATATCCTCTTTCTCTATCCTGCATAGGTATTAAAGAAGACTTATAAGTCACAATAGCAACTTTCTTATAACCTTTCTGAATGAGAAAATTAGTAGCATCAAAAGTAGAAAAATAATTATCGAGACAAATATAACTCGTATCAAATTCTGAGAAATAACGATCCATTAAAACTACTGGTATGCCTCGTTTTTGTAAACCCTCAATTTGCTTTTTCGATTTCTCAGTTGGCACAATTATAAATCCATCAACCTGTCTTAGAAGTAGAGTATGAATAAGTGTGACTAATTTCTGCTCATTTTCATCTGAACTTCCAAACAAAACAGTGTAACCTTGTTTTGCTGCTTCGTCTTCAATAACACGCGTTAATTGACCAAAAAAAGGATTTGCAATATCCGCCACTATCAGACCTAGAGTTTTGGTAGAACCTCTACGTAAACTACGGGCAATCTGATTTGGCTGATAATTCAATTCAAGAGCGAGTTTCTTTATAATTGCTACTTTTTCCTTTCCAACACGCATCTCCACTGCCTTTCCGTTAAGCACGTAGGAAACCAACGCAGTCGAAACACCTGCTTTCTCAGCTATATCTTTTATTGAAACTTTATTACTCATATTTACTTAACTACCAAAATCGAGTCGTTTAAAACAATAATATAAATGTGTTTAAACGATTAAGCAAAGTAAACTCATTTTAAAGAAACTAGAAACTACAAATAAATGTTTTACAACATATATTTGATTATTAACTAAAATAAATCGCAAAACAGACAAATAGTTAAAAACAACTGTAGAGTGCTATTATAACATCAAAATTTAGTAAGGTGTTACTCCTTTTTTCAATAGAATATTTCCGTATTTTGCAGTTTCACCTGTCATAATCACAGCAAAAGCCGATTTTGCCCGCTCATAAAACACAAAACGGTCAATACGTTCAATGGTAGGTACGTTTGGATTTGAGATATGAATGCTTTTTAAATACGAAACTTCCACTTTCGGATCGAGTTGATCGCCCGGAACGGCAGCCATC
>JBBRHJ010000090.1:0-11948 GCA_038222885.1 Bacteroidales bacterium
GGCTCATGGAAGTAATGCTGCGTATCGAAAATCTTTTATCAAAGCAAGAAGAGGTTTTAACGACGCAAGAGATCATAACAAAAAAGAAGGACGTATTTCAAATTGGCAATTATAGCTTTACGCCCTGCGAACATTTACTTCAATACGAATGTGAAAAAAATAATCTAAATAATTATGAAACGGCTGTACTTAGTCTGTTATGCAAAAATAAGAATCAATACCTAAGTCGTAAAACAATAATTGAAGAAGTTTGGAAGGTAGATGACTCAAACTTAAAAGATGGGTCACTCTGTAATACCGTGAGTAATCTACGGAAACATTTAAATAAAGATGATAGTATTTCGATAGATAGTAAAATTAAATTGGGCATTCAACTGGAAATAAAATAAACTGAGGGGTATTGGTAGCATAATTCAATACTAAAAAGCCCTGAATTCATAACAAAACCCCTCACTTTTAAAAAAATACGAAATAATTAAGCAATAAGAATTTGTCAATTCAAAAAAAACAACTATTTTTGCAGTCCGAATTAAAAAGAGAAAATAACAACATAAATATAATCAGCAATGAAAAGGACATTCCAACCTTCGCAGAGAAAAAGAAGAAATAAACACGGATTCCGTGAAAGAATGGCGAGTGCCAACGGTCGCCGAGTATTAGCATCGCGTCGTGCAAAAGGTAGAGCTAAACTTACCGTTGCCGACGAAGGACGTCATAAATCGTAACATTATACGTATAATGGTATTAGAAAGTAAGAACTTCATTGGAGGTTTTTACTTTTTTTTGTTTAATAACCCCAAACTAAGCAATTATTTCATTAATTTTGGCAGCGGTTTGAGATGTTTTTAAAACTTCGGTTCTACCCATTTTTTTTGCATGTGTGTTTTTAAGTAATTAATAAGGTTTTTTAGGAATATATTTATACATATCAACTAATTATTTTTTTTAAAAACCTTATTTCCATATATTCAACTTAGTAGCTTGGGAAATTGCCAAGACATTAACCTTATTACCTTATTTCACTACAGAACTTGTTTTTTTAATAAGGTAATAAGGTTCGGGTGATATTATAGACTCTTTGTACTAAGGTTGAAGAAAAAATAAAAATAAGGTTTTTTTGAGAACGATTAATTTTAGTTTAAACGTTGAATGAATAAAATTTAAATGTAGTTACATAATAGTAAGATTTGCCCCACAGAACAAACCTTATTTATATTAAATTTAGAATAATAATCCACACTATTAGTGCTAGAACATAAATTTCTGAATCACTTTGTATTTTAATGCGATTCTTTTAAATAAAGACATTATATGGATTTTAAAACATTTTGGAGCAATAGTTTAGCTGGTTTTATACTGAAAAGATTTTTATTAGCTATAATTCTCTTTATCGGTTTAGCTTGGGCAGCACTTTTTGGAATCGACTTTTATACCCATCACGGCGAATCGGAAAAAGTGCCTCAACTGCAAGGATTGTATGTTGAAGAGGCTGAGTTGTTGCTTAAAAGTCAGCAACTTTACCCACAAGTGATCGATTCGGTTTTTGTGCGTGAAAAAAAATTAGGAACCATTATCGACCAAATTCCTGCAGCTGGCTCATCTGTCAAGCAAAACCGACCTATCTATCTAATTATCAACTCCCGCCAAATGCGACAGATACCAGTACCTGATGTTAACGATGTTTCGTACCGGCAAGCTGATGCTATGCTTAAAGCCATAGGACTCAAAGTAAGTAGCGTGCAGTATTCTCCATCTGAGTACAAAGATTTGGTAATAGCAGTAAAATATCGTGGCAATACTATTGAAGCAGGAACACGTGTTCCAGAAGGAAGCTCGTTGATTTTAATTGTAGGCAGCGGCTTGGGGGCTGAAATTACAAGTGTGCCTTTGCTCAAAGGATTAGGGTTGGAGGAAGCACGTGCAGAAGCATTGGCGAGCATGCTGGTTTTAGGAGCTGTGGAATACGACATAGA
Organism: Bacteroidales bacterium; assembly: GCA_038222885.1. Lineage (GTDB taxonomy): Bacteria > Bacteroidota > Bacteroidia > Bacteroidales > Paludibacteraceae > Paludibacter. The sequence goes on from JBBRHJ010000090.1 coordinate 1,974, forward strand.
ACCCTTGGGAGATGAAAGCGAATATATTATTTATCGCCAACGACCAGGAGCAAGTGCTGAAGTCCCAACCGGTACAAGAATTGATGTGTGGATGTCGAAAGATAGATCGTTGCTCAATAAAGTCTTTGAAGAAGACCAAACAACCGATGAACAAGAAGAGGTATTCTTCTAAATAAAACATTAAATGCTTGTGAACGAAGAATATATCGAAGAAATTGAGGACGAGGAGATTGAAGAATTAGGTTCGGAGCAAGATGTTTACGAACATTTTCGCTTTGTGGTGGACAAAGGTCAAGCTATGATTCGTATCGATAAATACTTGGTAAATACCATGGCTGCCACTTCGCGCAACCGTATACAAGAGGCTGCCGATGCGGGAAATATTAGGGTCAATGACAAACCTGTAAAATCAAGTTATAGGGTAAAGCCCTTCGATATCATTACCATTCATCTCGCCTATCCGCCCAATCATTTTGAAATTATTCCACAAGATATTCCCATCAATATAGTTTATGAAGACGAGGATATTATTCTGGTAAATAAACAGCCCGGATTAGTAGTTCATCCTGGTTTTGGTAATTTTGATGGAACATTGCTCAATGCCATTGCTTACCACATGAAAGATTATCCTGATTTTGACCCCAACGATTCACGGATTGGCTTGGTGCATCGGATTGACAAAGACACTTCTGGTTTATTGCTAATAGCCAAAACAGAATCGGCCAAAACTCATTTAGGTAAACAATTTTTCAACAAAACGACAGTCCGTCGCTATCAAGCTGTGGTGTGGGGCAATATAAAAGAGAACGAAGGAACGATTGTAGGAGCTTTGGCACGCGACCCAAGAGATAGAATGTTGTTTTCGGTATTTCCCGAAGGCGAAAATCCAGCGGCAAAACACGCCGTAACACATTTTACAGTATTGGAGCGACTTGGCTATGTAACTTTGGTGGAATGTAGGCTCGAAACCGGACGTACGCACCAAATCAGAGTGCACATGAAACATATAGGCCATACACTTTTCAATGATGCTCGCTATGGTGGCGACGTTATGCTCAAAGGAAGTACTGCATCACATTACAAATCATTTATAAAAACCTGTTTAGAGACTTGTCCGAGGCAAGCACTACATGCCAAAACCTTAGGATTTGTGCATCCTCGCACGGGAGAATATATGCACTTTGAAAGCGACTTACCAGCTGAAATGCAAACACTCGTAGACGATTGGAGAAATTATTGTAAAGAACATTTAGGATATTAACATCGTTTAAATATGGATTTGGATTTTAAATGACGAATTTTCCCGTAGGGAATCAATATCAATAAAAAAGCTTTACTAACAGAAAATGATTCCAGGTAGTGGATTAATAGGTTTATTCCCTACGGGAAATTAATCAAATTAGGTAAATTTAAACTATGGTTATTAATGTCCAACAGACAATTTTTTATTGACCTCACGAACTACAAGACATTGATTTAGAATTAAAAAAGAAAATGAAAAAGAACATAGCAATCGTAGCCGGTGGAGATTCGTCGGAAATAGTAGTTTCGCTCAACAGTGCCAAAGGACTTTTTTCTTTTATCGACAAAGAAAAATATAACCTATTCATTATTAGCATTGTTGGCAAAAAATGGACGGTACAGAATAATGAGAATCAGGATATTGATAAAAATGACTTTAGCTTTATAAGCGAAGGACAGAAAATAAAATTCGATTTTGCATATATAACCATACACGGAACTCCTGGCGAAAATGGAATTTTGCAGGGTTATTTCGATTTATTGGGCATTCCATATTCTTGTTGCGGCGTGTTGGCTGCAGCCATTACTTTCAATAAATTTACTTGCAATCAATACCTAAAAAGTTTCGGAATAATAGTTTCGGAATCCATCGTTTTGCGAAAAGGTCAAAGTGTAAATGAAGAAATGGTAAATACAAAGATTGCTTATCCTTGTTTTGTGAAACCGAATGTGGGCGGTAGCAGTTTTGGTGTAACTAAAGTAAAATCGGCCGACCAACTTCAGAGTGCTGTTGAAAAAGCATTTTCAGAAGGAGGTGAGGTGATGATAGAGGCTTTTATGGCTGGAACTGAAATTACCTGCGGCATGTACAAAACGCACAATAAACGAGTTGTATTTCCAGTTACCGAAGTAGTTCCCGAAAATGAGTTTTTCGATTTTGATGCAAAGTATAAAGGTCAAGTTCAAGAAATTACGCCCGCCAGAATAAGCGAGGAACTGACAAAACAAGTTCAACAACTCACTTCGGAAATCTACGATATTCTTGACTGTAAGGGCATTGTCCGTGTTGATTACATCATTGACGAAAATAATGTAATCAAGCTGTTAGAAGTAAATACTACTCCAGGAATGACTGTTACCAGTTTCATTCCGCAACAAGTGAAAGCAGCAGGACTGGATATACAAGATGTAATGACTGATATAATTGAGAGTGAATTAAATTAAATTCTAATCAAGCGGTTTTACAACCGCTTGTCCCCTGATCTATAAAAATATAATTCCGTCTAAATAAAAATGTTATGACAAAATCGTGGAATGAAATTTCAGAAATTGTAAACATTGAGTTGGAGAAACTCAATTGGTCAAAAGAACCGCAAGGTCTTTACAGTCCAATACAATATGTGCTGGCTTTGGGTGGCAAACGTATTCGTCCAGTACTTACTTTGATGAGTTGTAATATTTTTAGCGATGACATTAGTCAGGCCATTGCTCCTGCCCTGGGTTTGGAGGTTTTCCATAATTTCACTTTGCTGCATGACGATATTATGGACAAAGCGCCTATCAGACGGGGAAAAGAGACGGTTCATATTAAGTGGAATGATAACACAGCCATACTTTCGGGCGATGTTATGCAAATAGAAGCATTCAAATTGATGACTTTAGCACCAGATATTGTATTGAAAGAAGTACTTAGCCTATTTACACAAACAGCAGCAGAAATTTGTGAAGGTCAACAGTACGATATGGAATTTGAAAATAGAACTGACGTTGCCGCCGAAGAATATATTGAAATGATACGGCTAAAAACTGCTGTACTATTGGGTTGCGCATTAAAAATAGGTGCTTTAATTGGTGGTGCGAATGAATCAGACGCCCAGCATTTATACGACTTTGGTCTTCATGTAGGACTTGCATTTCAACTGAAAGATGACCTGCTCGATGTATATGGAAATGAAGAAAATTTTGGTAAAAAGATAGGTGGAGATATTATTTGTAATAAAAAAACCTATCTACTTATTCAAGCCAAAAAAAATGCAAATCCTGAGCAAAAAAAACAATTAAATTATTGGCTTGAGCAAATTAATTTCGATTCGGATGAGAAAATAAAAGCCATTACTGACATGTACAATTCGATAGGAGTGAAACAAATCTGCGAAGAGATGATGTCTCATTATTATAACAAAGCCATCGCAAATCTTGAAGATGTAGAGCTTGAAAGTAGTAAAAAGCACGAATTGAGAAATTTAGCTGAAAAATTAATGTCTCGAATTGATTAATTTTCATACCTTTGTGGTCATAATAATTTTTTTAATCGGTTTTTACTGAAAAATTTATATTATGCCTTATCGACGACTTCCCAATACCGACCAAGCCCGATTAAGAGCTTTACGCACTGTAATTCTACAATCGGATAAGCAAAATTTTGCTAATCAAATAGTTAGTCTAAAAACACTACACGAGGGTAAGACTTTTCTGTCGAAATTTGAAAAACTACTCAATCAATATCAACAGACCCTCGAGAACCAAGTATCAGCCAACAAACGTTATCAACAAATTGTACATAACGCTCGCATTTACATCTCCCACTTTATTCAGGTTCTCAATCTATCCGTGATACGAGGAGATATCAAAAAAGAGCATAAAATAGCCTATCATCTTGACACACAAAACCACATAGTTCCTGATTTAAGTTCAGAATCAGCCTTATTAGAATGGGGAAAATATATTATTGATGGTGAAAATGAACGGGTGCGAAATGGAGGTTTACCTATATATAATCCGGCAATCGCAAAAGTACAGGTACATTTTGAGATTTTCAAAGAATACAAATCGACACAAAAACTCCACCAGCAAACTACAGCCCGTTCTTGGGAAGATTTAGTTAGTTTAAGGGAAGTGGGAGATAAAATAATTCTTGAATTGTGGAATCAAATAGAGAGTAAGTTTGCTAACGAAAAACCCTATGCCCGACTGATAAAATGTACTGAATTTGGAATTGTATATTATTATCGAAAAGCTGAAAAACAATTGACTATTGCCGATGACACGAGCACGTAATCACTTCACTACAAATTCTTTTCGCTCTACCGTGTGAGCACTAAAATATCCTAACAGACCACCTTTTAGATTGGTGTAAGGATTGGTTGGACTTGAACCGCCAGGACCACCAGCCGATCGCAAGCTACTGAAATAATCGTAAACTGATTTATCTACACAGCGCATTTCCACTTGAATTATATCGCCAGCTTTCATCAAAGGATTGTAAATCAACATCAAACTTTCCATCTGATTTCCATTCGTCAATCGATCATCATAAATATAATTTCCAGTTTGCGGCAGGCCATTGACGTAAAGCAACATGTGATAATAATTTTTCTCGTTGACAGGGTCCGTGAATTTGAGTTTAATCTCAAAAAAATCTGCTGGAACTGATGGACTTACTGAAGGACCTCCTCCAGGATAGATAGACCGGGAAACTGTGAAAGAGTCAATGGGCACTTTGTTTGGAATAGTTGATAATGAAGTAATTGTGTTATTATCGCTAATAACTTCAATTTTATAAGTCTGCTTGGCTTTTCCCTTCATATTGAGAGAAATATAGTTTCCTGCTAACGTTGTTTCAGTGAGAATTTCAGAATTATTATCACTGTCGGTTAGTTTAATTTTTGCAGCACTAACTCGCGGCATGTCTCCTGCATTGTCGATTTTGACAGTGCGACTCAACCGCACAGATGCCTGTTCGTTTAAACCAATATTGGCTTCAACAACAATTTGATTCTGCATAGAATTAATATCCACATCAATAATTTCGGTACAAGATGCGAAAATAAGAATCAAGGTGAGAAAAAATGTAAAGTATATATGTTTGAAAATCATTGTGTTTAGGGTTCTGCGTTTAGGGTTCTGCGTTTAGGGTTCTGTGTTTAGGGTTCTGTGTTCTGTGTTTTGTGTTCTGTGTTTGGTGTTCTGTGTTTGGTGTTCTGTGTTTGGTGTTTGGTTTTCGGTTGAAGAGTTTTGTATTTGTGCCTTAATTTTTATAACTTCCTTAACTACAAACTTCCCACTACTCACTTGTTTAACTCCCTTTCCAGCATATAACACTTAACTAGTCAACTTGTTTTCTACATCCATGTCTTAGCCATTTTTCCTCTATAACTTCAGCTTCTTCAAAAAGAAATCCATTAATCTTGGTACATCCATTTCTTTTTTCTTATTTTTGCATACCAATAACTCATTTTCTATTATTAGGTCAAAGATATGAAAAATATATTTTGGATATTTATTTTGCTGATTGTTACAAGTGAAGTGTTTTCGCAACCCAATAACGATTCAAAATATCTACTTATCAATGCCGCCGATAGAATTAGTTTTTCTCTCCTCGATCTGACTGATCCGTATCTTTCGCCGCTCACATATAGTGGCTTCGGATTGAATTACGAACATAGTTCAGCGCAGTTTTTCTCCCTTGACAATAATCGACTATCAAAAGAAGGACGTTTTAGTGGCTGGGGTGGATTGGCCGTAAATCCTCAATATTCAGCTTCGATGCTTTATGCAGGAGCAAAATACAGTTGGGGAATGTTTTATCATTTAAGCATTTTTCAGCAATTCAATATTAAAGTAGGCGGAAACGCAGATATCGATTTTGGATATAAAAATCTAGCTCGCAATGTTAATAATCCGGTCAATGTCGACTTGGCAGTTAATCTTAATTTTGCAGCCAAAGCGAGCTATGCCATCCCTATTGCAAGGCAAAAGATTATGCTAAATTACGAATTGGAATCACCTATACTGGGTTGCATGTTTGTTCCACTGGGTGGTGCTTCGTATTTCGAAATGCTTGAATTGGGTTCAATGTCCAATAGTTTCCATTTTAGTTCGCTTCACAATAAATTAGGTTTTACGAATCAATTTTCAGTTTCGTATCCTTTCAACCGATGTACATGGCAAATTGGTATAAAATCCTCGAATCTAAAATATCAAGCCAATGAATTATTGTTTAAAAGGAATATATACAGCATCAATATAGGAGTAAAATACGATCTGAATATTTTTTCGGGAAGATTGAATGCTGCACCTAAGAATTTTGTAGGACCAGAAAACTAATAAGAATTACTATTTAAACATTTACTATTTAAGAGTTGATTTATGCAATATATATCAGAAACACAAATAATGTCTTACATCCGAAGTAGAACTGGATTCATTCCATTGCTGTTTTTTATCAGCTTAGGTTTTAGTTCGTGTATGAATGAACCTGAAATTCAGCCGAATACCAATGTCGGTAATTTTGAGGCTCTTTGGAAGATAATTGATACAAAATACTGTTATCTCGATTACAAGAATATCAATTGGGACTCTATCCACGATGTCTATAAGCATAAGATTGACAGCACATTGACCTACAACCAACTATTTGATACTTTGGGTAATATGTTGTCGGAATTAAAAGATGGACACGTTAATTTGTATTCGAGTTTCGATTTAAGTAGTTACAAAAAATGGTATACTGACTATCCTGCCAATTTCACACCTCGGGTAATTTATGGGAATAGATATTTAGGAAGCAATTATTTGATTGCAGGAGGTATGCGTTATCAGCGAATAGCCAACGACAGTATCGGGTATATCTATTACGGTGATTTTTCAAACCGTTTTAGCGACACGAATATACTCTATATTCTCAATTATTTCAAAAACTGCAAAGGACTTATTATCGATGTCAGAAACAATGGTGGCGGATACCTGGACTTATCAGAACAATTGGCATCTTACTTTTTTGAACGCGATACAATTACAGGCTATATGCAGCATAAAACGGGCAATGGACACAATAGCTTTTCATCGCCAAGCAAGATCACAACAACTAGTCATAAAAAAATTAAATGGCAGCGACCTGTGATTATATTGACGAACCGAATGTCGTATAGTGCAACCAATTCTTTTGTAAGTAGAATGAAAATTGCTCCTAATGCGCTTATTATTGGAGACAAAACTGGTGGTGGTGGGGGTTTGCCTCTTTCGAGTGAATTACCCAATGGTTGGATGGTTCGCTTTTCTTCCAGTCCGATGTTCGATTCAGACATGCAGCATATAGAATGGGGTATTTTCCCCGATTTGAAAGTTGATATGAAAGCAACCGATGAAGAAAATGATATAGACACGATTATTGAAAGGGCTATAAAGATACTTAATTAAAGAGTTTGGAATTTAAAGAGTTTCGCGTTTTGTGTTTAGTGTTGTTTATTCGTCCACTTGTTTGCCGTTTAATGTTTACAATTTACCGTTAAAATTTTGTTGCTTGAAAAAACTAAAAATTACCGAAATGAATCGGTTAACTCCCGATGAATTTAAGTTAGAAACTAAAATTCCATTGATTATTATACTTGACAATGTACGAAGTTTGCACAATGTTGGTTCTGTATTTCGTACGGCTGATGCGTTTATGATTGAAGCAATTTATTTGTGTGGCATCACCAGCACACCACCTCAAGCTGAAATCCATAAAACTGCGCTTGGAGCCGAAGATACTGTCGATTGGAAGTATTATGAAGATACCGCAACGGCTGTTAATGAGCTTAAAGCAAATGGATATACTGTGTATGCTGTGGAACAAGCTCAAGGGAGCACATTATTAACTGACTTCAAAATAACGAACGAGAGAAAAATAGCACTTATCTTAGGTAACGAGGTCAAGGGCGTACAGCAAAGCGTTGTAGATATTTGCGACGGATGTATCGAAATTCCACAATTTGGCACCAAACATTCACTCAATGTGAGCGTTACAGCGGGCATTGTTATTTGGGAATTCTTTAAACTATTAAAAAAATAGTCGACTTTTCTACTCAAAATATTGAAAAAACTATGGATTGGAAAGACAAATTAAGTGGATTAAAAACCTTATTGCCCGAAGGCGAGCAAGAGCCAGAAGTCACCAGCAAGGAAGCTCAAAAACAGCTTCAAAAAGAACCCTTGCGCGTAGAGCTTGACAAACGAAAAGGCAAACCTTCAACGCTGATCACCGACTTTATGGGTAGCGATGACGAATTAAAGGAATTAGCAAAATCACTTCGTGTTAAATGTGGAGCAGGAGGCTCTTCGCGAGATGGTGAAATACTGGTACAAGGCGATTTCAGGGTAAAAATAGCTGAAATGTTGCTTGGTTTGGGATATAAAGTCAAAAAAATCAATTTCAAATAGAGATAAGATAAGTTCTAAAAAACAAAGAGTCATAAGTGTTACAACTGATTACGTCATCGAATAAAGTCTTGGTTTATATGTTTTTAGATATTCCTCTCGAACAAACTACTTTTTTCTGAAAAACCTAAAGTTTATTGAAAAAACTAACTTCCATTCCTTTTTTTTATCTTTACGTCCAAACTTGCTTAAAAAAGAAAACTCTCAATCTACCATATATTGAAATAAATATCTTATTATCAATGCAATGTAATTATTTATACTAATATTGAAATGAAACGACCTACTATTATCGACTTATTCAACGAAAGCGTTGAGAAATATGCAACAAATCCGTTTTTGTGGGAAAAAACCAATCAGGAATTTGTATCAACTACCTATTTACAAACAAAAGAACAAGTTCATTTTTGGGCTGCTGGTTTAATGAAATTAGGTGTAGTAGCAGGTGAAAAAGTGGCATTACTTTCTGAAGGACGAAATGCTTGGGTAGTGGGTGAATTGGCTATACTACATGCCGCAGCCATAAATGTACCATTATCAATAAAACTTGAGGAAAGCAACGATTTAATATTCAGGCTTATTCATTCCGAAGCGAAATATATCTTAGTCTCAGGTGGTCAATTGAGAAAAATTAGAGCTATTGTAGAAAAAATTCCTAGCATTGAAAAAATAATTATTTTCGATGCTCAACCAAGCTATGAATCGAAAGAAATAGCTTTATCTGAGCTAATTGAAATGGGTTCAAAATCGCTTCAAGAAAATCCGACCCAAGTAGTATATATTTCCAAACAAATACAAGCCGACGATTTGGCCAATATCAGTTATACTTCTGGAACTACTGCCGATCCCAAAGGAATTATGCTCACCCATCGCAACTATACTGCCAATGTAGAGCAAGCACTTTCGTTGATGACCATTCCGCCTACTTATCGTACACTTATCATTTTGCCGCTCGACCATTGCTTTGCTCATGTGGCTGGTTTTTATAGCTTTATGGCTTCGGGCGCAAGTGTGGGAACGGTGCAAGCTGGCAAAACAGGATTAGAAACATTGAAAAATATTCCTGTCAATATCAATGAATTAAAACCTGATTTGTTGTTAAGCGTTCCGGCATTGGCCAAGAGTTTCCGCAAAAATATAGAAACGAGTATTCGTTCTAAAGGTCCAGTAATAAATAACTTGTTTCAAATTGCCCTCGAAATGTCCTACTCCTACAACAAAGAAGGTTACAACAAAGGTCAAGGATTACAAATACTGAAAAAACCAATACTAGCATTATTCGATAAAATTCTTTTTTCCAAAGTTCGTGAAGCTTTTGGAGGTCAACTAAAATTCTTTATTGGTGGAGGTGCCTTATTGGACATCGATTTGCAACGCTTTTTTTATGCGATCGGAATTCCTATGTTCCAAGGCTACGGACTGAGTGAGGCAACTCCCATCATTTCCTCAAACGGGCAGAAGCGACATAAATTAGGTTCGTCAGGCTATTTGGTATCCAATATGGAATTGAAAATATGTGATACGGATGGAAAAACT
>JBBRHJ010000091.1:0-11863 GCA_038222885.1 Bacteroidales bacterium
TTACTAACTTTTATTCAAGATTTTTACTCCCTAAAGAAAAAGACAATAATATAATTCTCTATTAAAATAAACAATTTAAAATTTTATGAACATGAAAAAACTATTCTTATTATTAATTGTGGCTATGTTTACTTATAGCGCACAGGCTCAATTGTTATTGAACGAAACTTTCAATTACAATTCCTCTAAACTTTGTAATGTTGCTGGTGACCCTAATGCTAACGCCGATCCTTACAATGTAGTTGGAACATGGTATAATACAGGTAAAGCATCTGATTCTAATACCTCAAGCTCTCTTATGATAGAAGCAGAACCTCAGTTTTACGAAGGTTATATTAATTCAGCTGCTGGAAAAACTGTAAAAATTACAAATTTAGGTGTAGGTACAAACAACCGTGCTGAAGTATGCCGTTTTACTACTGATGCACTAAAATATAAACCAGCTAACTATACAGGTAGTTTATATTATGCATTTATGATGTTGGTAAATGATGCGCATTCTTGGGATGCTACAGCTGGTGCTGATGCTAACGAATGGAGAGATGTGTTTTGTGTAGCTGAAGGTGGATCAGAATTGCCAGGTAACTCGTACCGTGGTCGTTTCTTTCTCCAACACGACCCTAGTGATGCAACTAAAATTAATTATTCAATAGGTAAAAACACTTCATTCAGTACTTCTTCTCCGCCTGATGTAATAGGTACAATTAATGTTGGCCAAACCTATCTAGTAGTTATCAAACAAGATTTTACTGCAAGTTCAGTTCAAGTTATTACTAATCCAGCAATTTCATCTGCAGAGCCAACTACTGGTTGGATCAATGGCAAACCTGGCGACACCAATACATTTAGTGGAACTTATGCTGTTGCTTTAAGAAGCCGTTCGTTAGGCAATGCTGCTGATATTCGTATTTCTGGCTTACGTGTGGCTAAAAGCTATGCAGATGTAGTTGGTGCTCCAACAGGAGTAAAAAATATTGTTGCTAATAGTAACATTAAAGCAATAAATAAAACCATCGTTACCAATGAAGTAGGTAATATCAAGGTTTTCAGTTTTGCTGGAAAAGAAGTATTATCAGCTAAATCAGAAGGAACTATTGAAACTAGTTTGAACAGCGGATTATATTTAGTACGTTTTGTTTCAGAAAACGGACAAGTATCCTCAGCTAAAATTGAAATTAAATAACAGCTTATACATGTTTTGGTTATGAGTTACAAGTTATTTTAGAGAATTTACGCATAACTAAATCATTCAACTGTATTCGATATTTTTAAAAATTACAATACGGGCAAGTTTTGTTGCTTGCCCGTATTTTTTTAGCCTATAAATGAAACATTATTTATTAATACTGCTTTTATTCACAATTAGTTATACGGTTTTTGCTCGTAAAACTATGGTTACTACCCACACCGAAATTAACAACGGAACTTGGTCGGCTGGCGATACTATTGTGATGAAAAATGGTACTTGGACTGATAAGTCTATATCTTTCACAGCCCAAGGTTCATTGAACAATCCTGTGGTACTTTTAGCCGAAAAAGCAGGGGATGTAATATTAAATGGGAGTTCAAAATTAAACTTTTCAGGAAAATACATTGAAATAAATGGACTATATTTTAAAGATGGTACCTTGAGTGCTTCTGATGTTATTTCTTTTAGAACTTCATCGTCCAATACTGCTGAAAATTGTAGATTGACAAATACAACTATTGAAAATTACAATCCTTCCCTGAATACGGTTGATAGTAAATGGGTTTCAATCTACGGAAAGAACAATAAGGTAGATCATTGCTCCTTTGTAAATAAAAATAACTCAGGAACTTTACTCGTAGTTTGGCTAACAAGTGGAGTGACAGTGAATCATGTGATTTCAGATAATTATTTTGGTAGTAGAAATTCAAATTTAGATTCTTCTGGAAATGAATTGAATGGACAAGAAATCATAAGAGTTGGCGACAGTTCAACTTCTATGACTACCGCTTCGGTAACTGTAGAAGGAAATTTTTTTGAAAAATGTAATGGGGAAATTGAAGTTATTTCCAATAAATCATGTGGAAATTTATATAAAAACAATTTATTCCTCGAATGTAAAGGAATGCTTACTTTACGACATGGTAATAGTTGTACCGTAATTGGAAATTATTTCTTTGGAAATGGAATCTCCGAATCTGGCGGTGTTCGCATTATTGGCGAAAATCACAAAGTTTATAATAATTATTTCGAAAATTTACGTGGAACTAATTATCGTTCAGCTATATGTATGGTACGTGGGATGGAAAATTCTGTTCTGAACGATTATTTTCAAGTAAAAAATGCCTTGGTAGCTTTTAATACTATGGTTAATTGCAGCCAATCTTTCAGCATTAATTACAATAGTAGTTCTTCTTATAAAATGCCCCCTATTGGCAGTACAATTGCACATAATCATGTTTACAATACTACTACAAGTTCACGAACTAATGTTAATATAAATCAGACCAGTGTAGCGGGAATGGATTTAACTTGGGTGAACAATTTAATGAATATGGGTAGTTATTCCAACTTTTCTTACAATATTTCCCAAGTAATTACTGGCAAAGATGCTAAAATGACATTGGCAGGTACAGCCATAAATATGTACGAACCTGGAGCTGGCTCAGCTTTAGTCGATTATACTACAGCTGATTATCCAGAAATAACAAATGATATACGTGGCAGAGATAGAACAATAGTTAAATTACCGGGAGCTAGTCAAACGTCTGGTGTTGTAATATCGCAAATGCCTGTGAAAACAGAAGTAGGTGCTCCATTTTATAATAACCCTTCAACTGCAATACAGAATATAGTTGTTGCAAATTTATTTAATATTAAATTTGTGAATAAAAATCCTATTGTGGAAAGCAATAAGAATGGGCAACTCACTGTTTCTGATTCATCAGGCAAAACTATAAAAACTATTTCAATCACAAAAGGACATAACTCATTGAACTTTGACAGAAAAGGATTTTTACTTTTTCATTACGTGTCGGAAGATGGGCAAAAACAAACTGAAAAAATTATACTATATTAATTGAAATAAATTTGGTCGACCAATTTATTTTGACTACATTTGTAATCAAATAATTGGTACACCAATTTATAAAAACGAAAACAAATGAATTCATTGCGTATAAAATACATCAAGTTGCTTATCCTAATCTGTATCCCATTTATAAATGTGAATGCAAATCAGCATCCCTCAATATTCCTTACGCCAAAAGCTGTAAAAGAGATTAAATCTTCTTTGGGTAAATATCCAGGGTTTGATAAATCATATAATGAACTTAAACGTATTGCTGATGAAGCACTTATAGAGAAAATTGAAGTTCCTACCCCAAAGGATGGAGGAGGTGGTTATACGCATGAAAAGCATAAAAACAACTATTACCAGATGAATGCTTGTGGTATGTTGTATCAAATTACTGGCAATAAACAATATGCTGATCTTGTGAAGAATATGTTGCTACAATATGCCGAACTCTATCCAACTTGGGGCTTGCATCCAATTGAAAAATCGAGCGTACGAGGAAAACTTTTTTGGCAATCATTGAATGATGCAGTTTGGCTATTTCATACTGCTAATGCTTACGATTGTGTTTACAATTATTTATCAGTAGCCGATAGAACTACCATAGAAAATAAAGTGCTAAAACCAGAAGCGGAATTTTTATCGAATGGTAACGAGCAAAATTACAAAACATTTAACAAAATGCACAACCATGGCACGTGGTCGTTGGCTGCTGTAGGAATGGTGGGTTATGCAATGAATGATAAAGATCTGATTGAAAAAGCATTAATGGGATCTAATAAAGATGGAAAAAGTGGATTTATTAAACAATTAGATGTTCTCTTTTCACCAGAAGGCTATTTTACCGAAGGTCCTTATTATCAGCGATATGCTATTTGGCCTTTTATTACTTTCGCTCAGGTTATTCAAAATCAACAACCCGAACTTAATATATTTAAGCACCGTGATGGAATTTTATTGAAGGCTGTAAATACTTTACTTCAACTATCATATAAAGCTGAATTGTTCTATTTAAATGATGCTTTACAGAAAACTTTCCAAACTCAGGAAATTATATATGCTGTGGACATTGCTTATGCTAATGATACAAAAAATGCTGAATTACTTGATGTCGCCAGTCAACAAAACTCGTTTACTGTAACAGGTGAAGGACTAGCCACTGCTAAAGCTGTTGCAAAATTAAAGAAGAAACAAGCCTTTGATTATAAATCAATTTTGCTTCGTGATGGTCAGAATGGCGAAGATGGTGGTATAGCAATATTTAGAGCTGGTGAAGGTGAAAACCACACTTGTCTAACTTTCAAGGGAACGTCACATGGTTTATCTCACGGACATTATGATAAATTAGGTATTACACTTTTCGACAATGGAAATACAATCTTGTCGGATTATGGTGCAAGTCGTTTTTTGAATATTGAACCAAAATCGGGTGGGGGATACACTGCCGAAAATGATACATGGGCTATGCAAACAATTGCTCATAATACCGTAACCGTAGATGAAACAAGTCATTTTAAAGGAGATATTAAAGTGTCATCTGATTACCATTCAGAGATTTTATATTGTGATTACGCAGATCCAAGAATACAAGTAGTAGCAGGTTTAGAGAAAAATGCTTACGAAGGTGTGATAATGCAACGTACTACTGCTCTTATTAATACAGCAGATTTTGAATTTCCTATTGTAATTGATATTTTTAATTTGAAATCAGATATTGCTCATACTTACGATTTCCCATTTTATTATAAGGGTCAAATGGTGTCTACAAATTTTGAGTATACAAAGAGCAATAATTATTTGAGCGTGTTAGGTGTTAATTCAGGATATGAGCATTTGTGGCTTGAAGCATCAGCAAAATCTATTCAACCAAATGCGGCATTTACTTGGTTCAATGCCAATAGATTTTATAGCATTACCACTCTTATCGATAAAAATACTGACATCATGTTAACTCGTTTGGGTGCTAATGATCCTAATTTCAACTTGCGCAATGAAACTGCATTTATGTTGAGACAAAAGAATGCATCTAATCATACTTTTGCATCTGTTATTGAACCACACGGTTTGTATGATTTAGTAAGAGAAGTTACTATCGATTTTAAAAGTAAAGTTGCTCAACTGGATCTTGTAGCTGATAATGCTGAATTTTCATGTGTCAAAATTACTGGGACTGATGCTAACTCATATTTATTTATTACTGTTAATAAAGACTTTAGCAATTCGAAAAGCAGAACAATCAATATAAATAACAAACAAATTACATTCACAGGAAATTATTATTTTTCAAAAATTAAAAATACAAAAATATGAAAAGAAAAAGCGAAAAATTCATTCTAACCGAAGGTATGGAATGGGAGCAATTAGGCGGCGGTGTTTCTCGTCAATTTTTAGGATTCGACAATCAAATTATGATGGTAAAAGTGAGTTTTGAAAAAGGATCCATCGGTTCAGATCACCAACACTTTCACACACAAGCAACCTATTGTGTGAGTGGAAAATTTGAATTTATGATTAATGGTGAAAAGAAAATTGTAAATGCAGGCGATGGTGTTTATATCGAACCAAATCTAATGCACGGTGCTTTATGTCTTGAAGCAGGTGTTTTAATTGATGTATTTAGTCCAGTTCGTGAAGATTTTTTAAGCGGCGAAGCTGTTTCATATTTTGGCAATAAAAAGTAATCAAACAATGAATAATAAATTATTATTATGAAAATCAAAGGATTACGTTGGTGGATTATTGGGCTTATTATGCTTATTACCATCATTAATTATCTCGACCGAGGCACGCTAAATTATATGTGGGTGGCTAATATTGAATATAAATTAGTGGATGTCATACAGCCTCAGTCTGATGAAAATCAGGCACAATTTAATGCAGCAGAACTTAGCTATTTGTTGGTTTCCAAAAAAGGTGAAAGAATAATACAGCCAGTCGACAAACTCAGCTTCAAAGAAAACGGGAAAACCGTGGTTAACCGCCAAGGTATTGCTTATGATTTAGGCATTGTTGATAAAAATGCTTCGGTAGAAGACTCGTCCAAACAGGCTAAAGATATGCTGGGGCAGATTACTATATTTTTTATGATTGCCTATGGTTTTAGCCAGTTGTTTTCAGGCAAATTATACGATAAAATTGGTACTAGGAAAGGTTTCGTGGTTTCCGTATTCATTTGGGGAACAGCCGATGCACTTACTTCTTTGGCTCAAGGAAAATTTTCGTTGACCGCCTTTCGTATGATGCTCGGACTGGGTGAGGCTGGTCCGTGGCCAGGAGCTACCAAAAGTAATGCAGAGTGGTTCCCACAAAAGGAGCGTGCTTTTGCACAAGGTCTTTTTGGAGCAGCAGCTTCTATCGGATCTATACTTGCACCCATCGTAATACTGATGCTTTACATTTCGATAGGTTGGAAGTTGACTTTTGTCGTAGTCGGTGTTTTAGGTCTTTTGTGGCTAATTCCTTGGTTAATAGTAAATAAAAAAGGACCAAAGGAACATAAATGGATTACTGAAGAGGAACGTGAATATATACTTTCAGGTCAACCTGAAAATAAAGTAAGCAATGAGAAAGCCAAAAGTTGGGCTGAACTATTAGCCAATAAGAAGAATTACTCTGTGATTTTAGGTCGCTTTTTTCTTGACCCAATTTGGTGGATGTTTGTAACATTTTTACCCATGTATTTAGTTGAGGAGTTCAATTTGAATATTAAAGAACTTGCTTTTTCGGCTTGGGTTCCTTATGTTGGAGCTATGGTAGGAAGCATTTCAGGCGGTTGGTTTTCGGGTTACCTTATTCGCAAAGGACAAACAGTTGACAAAGCACGTAAAACTGCGATGCTTATAGGTGGTGCTATCATTATCCCTTCTGTAATCGCATCGGTTATGGCTCCAAATGCTGCAATAGCTGTAATCCTAATGGCATTTGTGTTGGGTGGATTCCAATTTACAATGACCAATATTCAAACTCTTCCAAGCGACTTACACGGTGGAAAATCAGTGGGCTCGTTAGCAGGTTTAGGTGGTGCATCGGCAGTATTAGGTACTATCTTGGCTATCCTTTTTGCAGGTCAAATAACCAGCTGGCCATTATTGTTCGGCTTGTTAGCTGCATTA
This sequence comes from Bacteroidales bacterium, assembly GCA_038222885.1. Classification (GTDB taxonomy): domain Bacteria; phylum Bacteroidota; class Bacteroidia; order Bacteroidales; family Paludibacteraceae; genus Paludibacter. Next base: position 7,157 of record JBBRHJ010000091.1, read on the forward strand.
GTTCCGCTATCATTGATTTCAATTTTCCTTACTGTTGGTAAAATTGAACAAATAAAATAATTGAAATCCTTTCATTCTCCATAGGCGTTTTTTAGGAGTGTTAGTTAAATAAATAGAAATTAATATTAATCAAAGCCAACTATAAGTCTCTTTTTGGGGTTTAGGTGGCTAATAAATAAAATTATGAAATTACAAGGAAAAGTAGCCGTGGTAACTGGCGGTGCACGCGATTTAGGTCGTGCTATTTCAGTGAGATTAGCTTCAGAAGGAGCAAAGGTTGTAATAAATTACTTCGACAACAAAGAAGATGCTGAAGAAACATTGAAAATGGTTCAGGACTTAGGATCTGTTGGTATTATTGTGCAGGGCGACATGACAAAAGCAGCTGATGTAAAACGTCTTTTTGACGAAACCGTAACAGCTTTTGGAAAAGAAATCCATGTATTAGCCAATGTTGTTGGTGGAATAGTGGGTCGCAAAGCTATTACTGAGCAAGATGAAGCTTGGTATGAATTCTTGATGGATGTAAATATGAAAAGTTGTTGGTTGTGTACCCGCGAAGTAGTTCCTTACATGCCAGAAGGTTCGGCAATTGTTAACTTTTCATCATTAGCTGCCCGCGATGGTGGTGGTCCAGGTGCATCACTTTATGCTACTGCCAAAGGTGCTGTTATGACATTTACCCGCTCAATGGCTAAAGAATTAGGTCCAAAAGGTATCCGTGTAAATGCCTTAGCTCCGGGTACAATCGCTACTTCATTCCACGATAGGTTTAATACGCCTGAAAATCGTGAAAGAATGAAAGGTGTTTATCCACTTCGTCGCGAAGGTGATGCTGGTGACGTAGCCGATTTAGTGCTGTTTTTAGCTAGTGCTGACTCCGATTATCTGACTGGCACTAACATTGATATTAACGGTGGAATGTCGTTCTCATAATGAAAATTTGAAGTCTGGATAGACTTTGTATTTTATTAAAATACACAATCACAGTGATTTAGTAGTTATTTCTCTAAAATGCTGTTTGATTGTGTATTTTGTTTTGCTAATTGTTCAAATCCCAAATTCCTCAGATTCATTTTTCTGAAATTCAACTTCTTCGTGGGTCGCCCACACTACTATTGGTTTATAGTTGGCTATCCAATTATCAAGTAATCCAATAATTCTTGTTTTTAATGCAGCATCCAACCCACTTAATGGTTCATCTAACAACAACACATCGGATTGTGCTGCCAAAGCTCGAGCTAAACCAACTCTTTGTTGCTGACCGCCACTGAGTTCGTGTGGAAATTTGTTGGCATGTTCTTCTAATTCAGTTTCTTTCAATAATTTTTGCAATAAATCATCTGAATTTGATTTGTTGGAATTTATCATCCCTAGTACAAATTCGATATTTTGCTGAGCAGTTAACCATGGTAAAAGCCTAGGATCTTGAAATGAATAGCCAAATCGCATGTGTTTATTTGTGGAAATATTTCCTAAATCGGGTTGTTCAATTTTTGCAATTAATCTGAGTAAAGTTGTTTTTCCTTTTCCTGATGGTGATTTGATAAGATGTACTTTGGTATTATCTATTATTTTTGAAAAATCTTTGAAAACTGACTGTCCAGTATAAGATTTCGACAGATTATTAATTGTAATTGATTTAAAATCAATAGTTTCGTCATGTTTTTTATGATGATGAATTGATACATTTAGTTTGATTTTTTGAATGTGTTTTATCAGGAATTCAAATAAATAACTAATCCCAATAGCTATAAAAGTCCATGCAATTAATTCTGAGATATTGATAAACGATTGTGCCAACTTCATACTCGTACCAATGCCTCTGAAAGGTTGAGCCAACACTTCTCCGATAATGATAGCTCGCCAGCCAAAACCCATGGCTGTACTTATGCCACTGAATATCTGATTTTTGGCTGATGGTAAATAGATATTCCAAAGTATCTGAAACTTCGTTTTACCAAATACTTGCGCCATTTCTACATATCTTTTGTCGGTTTGCTGAAAACCGTTCAGGATATTTTGATACAATATTGGGAACATGGTAAGCAAGGCAATAAAAATTGGTAACTGATTGGGCGAAAACCAAAATAATGCTATCAATACAATTGAAATTACCGGTACAGAGCGGATTACAACTATAATTGGATGAAAAAAATGTTTCCAAAATATAGAAATAAATGAAATGCGAGCTAGAACGAATGCTATAATAAATGAAATTACAAAACCAATTAATCCTCGCAAAATGGTTGATGACAGAATAATATAGAATTCGATACCTGAAAATAAGCTAAATATTTGCTTCAATAAGTAGGGTAGGGTAGGAATCAAATCAGGATAATTTATCCACATCGATAATAACTGCCAGAAAATCAGCAGCAAACTAATTGATATAAAGGTGGGCAGAAACTTGTTTTTACTATTCATCGCGGAGTTTGCTAGGGTTGATAAATAATATTCCGATTTGGAATTTTTCCTCCAATACTTTTAGGATTGTATTCGTAAAAAATATTGAGATACCGCATTAATTCATCTTCTACGGCAAAGGCTCCACGATATCGGATATTGCAAAGTGGCAAGCTTAATCGGGCGACTTCAATATTCGAGACGATACGATGTTTTACAAGCAATTGTGCAGCTTCTTCTGGTTTTTCGTTCACAAAATCACAACTATTTGTGTATAAATCAATTACTTGGCGAACAACACTGCGTTCATTGTTTTTTACCAATTTCTCATTGACTAAAAAAGAAGTTTGAGCAAAAACATCTACATTAGTATTGCTAATAAAATTTTCGCAATTAAGTGGCGAAACTATGCTGATATCCTTATCGCGAAAAAGTAGTGTGCTCACCAACGGTTCAGATACTACTGCATAATTGATTTGTTTTTGTTGTAGAGCCAGAGCAATATCGTGATTGGTTGAATAGTTGTAATTAATTTTTACGTTTTCTAAATTGTGATACTTGATAAATCCTTGCAATAAAATATCTGGCGTAGCTCCCTGTCCAAAAACTCCAATTGTTTTGGCATTGAGTTGAGTATAAGTAGCGGAATCATTTTTATTAGTCATTATGTACAATGTTCCCCAAATAGGAATGCTAACTATTTTATAATGAAGTCCTTTGTTGTACAAGTTAGCTGCCATTACTGTGGGAAGTATTGCAAAATCGAGTTTATTCCGCATCATCAAAGCCTGAATTTGCTGAGGCTCACTCTTCATAATTATCTCCACTTTTTTCCCATTTACAACCGATTGTTTATCAATAAGTTGAATAAAACTCACAGCAGAAGGACCATCCAAAATGCCTATACGTATTACATTTGAAGGCTTTTCATGGCAAGATAAAAGCATAAATATGAAAAGAATGTATATTAAGTTTTTTTTGAACATATATTTTTAATGGAATAAGTCTAGGTTTGATACTCCCAAAATAGTAATCCACGATAGCTGTCGGGAGTAAATGTCTAAATTGTAAATTTTTAATATTAGCCTATTTAATTAGCTCAATCAAGGTTATTTCTGGCCGTACACCAATTTGCAATGGCAATCCGATGTATCCCAAACCACGATTGACATAAATATACTGATTATCAACTTTATACAAACCAGCAGAATATTTAAAAACAAATGCTGCAGGCGAAAGCAACCAATCGCCAATCTTAATTCCCATTTGTGCGGCATGTGTGTGTCCGGCCAAGGTTAAAACTATATCTTTATGTGCCCTTATTTCAGCATCCCAATGATTTGGGTCGTGAGAGAGAAGTATTTTGAGTTCTTTCGGTTCGGTGTTACGTAATGCCTTCGGTAAATTAGAATAATTAAAAGTTCGTTTGCCACCAAAATTCTCTACACCCATCAAACAAAGACTATCCGTGCCTTTTTTTAAATACACATGTTCATTCAACAATAATTTGAACCCAAAATCTTCAAATGACTGATTGATTTTCAGGTTGTTGATCTTTCTTCTTGTGGGCGTATCCCAGTCTGTATAATCTCCGTAATCGTGATTCCCCTTGATGGCAAATTTAGCACTTTTTGCCTCTAATTGTAAGAAATAGGGTCTCCAACTAGTGACTTCTTCAGCATAATTGTTGACCATATCGCCCGTAAATACAATTATATCAGCATGTTGGCTATTTATCAACTTAATTACTCGTTTAAACTTTTTGTGTTTATTGTTCCAACTCCCCAAATGAACATCTGATATTTGGATAATTTTATAGCCATTAAAACTTTCGGGCAAGTTGGGGATTTTCACAATTACCTTGGTAAGTTCAAAGTTACGTGGAGTAATATAAGCCCCTACCAGCATGGTTATTACAACAAAGGCGGAAATACCAATACGTAAATAATTGAAATACAAGGTTTTTCTTTTAAATAATCTTTTAAATATGTATTCAATAAAATAGAAAAATATATGAATTAATTTGGGTATATAAATAAGTAAAAAATAAAAATAGAACCACATGATCCATACAACAATTCGAAAATTCTTTGCGTTATCAAGTTCTAATTTTATATAGCTGAATATGGCAATAAAAAAAACAATGCCCGCAACATGCAAGAATATATATATTGGCTTAGCCTTATTATTTTTCAGTTTGAAATAGAAATATATATCAGGTATTATAAGCAACAATAAAAGTATGATAAATATAAATGTGTACGATTTCATAAGCATTGATGATAAATTAAAACACAAAGT
>JBBRHJ010000092.1:0-11856 GCA_038222885.1 Bacteroidales bacterium
TCATTAATATAGAATTTGACTTCTTTATTAAACAATTTCAATGAATAACGCTCAAAAATTGAATCTTGAATATTTAACTCTAAAAATTTATCAATTATTTTCTTTTTAGGCTCTTTTTCTGTGACCAATGAATCGTACAAATCATTAATCGTAACTTGGTAGTATGTATTATGACTGCCTTTAAGAATTTCTTCTCTTGTTTCTACATCTACTGCAGAAACATTAATATTTTTACCAAAACTATCAAAATGTAGAGGGATAATTGCCTTAGAAAATGCTTTTGTTTCTGCCACATATCCAACACTTTCAATTTCAATGGATCTTCCAATTTGAAAAGCTGCAAACCGACCTATACCTTTTCCTCCTTCTTTATTTGCTGTGCCAATATCAAGTATTTTGGTATCTATGTCATTAATACTTACACCATTTCCGTCATCTTTAATAGTAATTTGCTTTATTATTAACGGATGAAGTTCATTTGGATCAGTGTAATCAATATCTATCCAAATATTATTTGCTTTAGCCTGTATTGAATTATTAATCAACTCGCAAAAAGCAGTAAATGTGCTGATATAATTAGCAAATAGTTCATTTACTAATCTTGAATTCGTTGTGAATGTTCTTTTCATTTTTTATATTCTGTTGCAAGTTTCGAAAGAAGCAAATCTTTCAGTTCCGATAACTTTTGATTCTCATTTTTTCTGATAAAAATGTCATTTTGCATAGTCGAAACAAGCTTATTGAATTTATTCAAAAGCTCCCTGTTGGGTATAATAGCAGGGTAATCCATTATCCATTTTTTATCACCTCGTGGCATTTTTGTTCCTTTACTTCCTGCCATCACATATTCAAAGAAAGCATCTTTTTCAAGTATCTGATACAAATACAATGAAGGGATGTTTGATTTTGGAACTATGCACAAAACATCATTTGAACACCCTCCATTGAATTTTGCCAACCAAATTTTCTTGAAATATGGACGGATATTAGAAATCAGAATATCCCCAATTTCAAAGTTTGTAACATTAGTTGAACTTGGCAGATTGTTTGCAGAAACTACACCACCTTTGTCTTGTAACATATTTTCAGTTGAAATGTAATTGTCTAATATCAATTCTTTTATGGTGACTCTTTTATTTGAATAATCGCATAAGTCATTTACTGAACCAACTATCCAACCCTCAGGTAAATTCTCATTATCAATCCCTACCACAAACCACTGTTTATAAATAGCTTGTGCCGTTTCTTCCAGTTTTTGTATCAGTTGTTGGTTAAGCGTTATGCGGTTTTGAATTACCTTGTATTCTTTTACAATTTCTCGTTGCTTGTCGGGGTGTGGAATAGGGAGCAATACTTCGCACATATCTTCCCACGAAAATATTTCTCTAGCACTTCCGTGGCTTTTGAACCGTGCATAGCGGTCAAACTCAGGTCTGCGAAACCACATCATCAAATATTCGGGGTCAAGCTCGTTGGTATCTTTAACTTCAAAAGGTGTATAAGCTTGTGAAACAAGCATTTTTTCAAAGTTTTCATTAAGTGCTATGGCAATTTTATCTCCACGTCTTGAAGTATCTGCTATATAAGTAAATTGATTTTTGTAAACAATTTTATAAGTTGACATATCAGTTCCCACAAGATTAGCTATTGTAGGAAAAAAAACTTTCGATACACTTAAACCCATAAGTGGTAATTCTTCCAGACCTTTGTTACGTTCATCAAAAAGTTGAATATATTTGCCTAAAAGCTTATAATTTTTCATCCTCAGCTCCTTTCAATTTATTTACAATATCAAGGGCAAAACTTTCAATTTTGGTAAAGGCAAACCATTTTTTACCCAAATCCTTTATGCTTGCTCCTATATGGTAAACTACGGTATTGTCGATAATCAAAAAACGGTCGTGATCATTTTTGAATATTTTAATATCAATTGCCGGATATTGCGTATTGTGCTTATCCATATCAAGTTGCAGTTGTTTACTTATGTTTTGGGTGTAAATACATGCCGAAACTCCCGTGTTTCTTTTCCCGAGCAATACCAACACACTATCATCTACATAATTATCTATCAAATCAATTGATTGCTTGGCTGAACGAACAATATTGGCCACAAAAGTGTAGGCATCAAAAATTTGTCCGTTAAAAAAAATACCCTGCACTGGCGGTAATGCAGAATTAATTTGTAAATCAATACGACCAACCTTATCATTCAATGCTTGAATATTATCCTCAATACGGTTCATTCGGTTATTTATGGAATAACCTTTCAACAAATAGTCCTTTAAAATCTGATTTGCCCAAATGCGGAATTGTGTTCCCTGTTTTGATTTTACCCTGTAACCAACAGAAATTATTACATCAAGGTTATACAATTTAATTTTCGTTTTTTGTGTTTTTCCTTGAATAGCACCGTGTTGAGTGGTTAGTAAGAAATCCTTACATACCACCTCTTTTGCAAGTTCACCTTCTTTAAAAATATTGCCAATATGTTGTGTTATAGCCACTCTATTTCTGCCAAACAAAGTTGCCATTTGCTCCTGACTGAGCCAAACGGTCTCATTGTCAATCTGCACATCAACTTTTGTAAGTTCATCAGCTTGATATATTACTATTTCACTTTTCGATTTCATAACCCAATTCTTTAAAAACGGTTAGTAAATCAGTTTTCGAAGTTGTTTCGGCTTTTAGTAATTCGGCAAATTCGGTTTGCAGACTTTGCATTTTTTCGTCAAAATTAATGTTTTCGTCACGGTTTACAAACTCAATGTATTTGCTCGGTACAAGTGAGAAATCTTTTTTGACAACTTCTTCTATATTCGCAGAATAACAGAATTCAGGAATATCTTGGTAGGCTGAGTCTGTCGAAGTCTGCCAATGGTGATAAGTACCCGCTATTTTATTAATGTCTAGGTCTGAAAATTGAGTGTATTTTTTCTCAAATGGTTCGCCCATTTGGCGTAAATCCATAAATAGAATCTCTTTTTCACGATTTCGATAGTTACGAGTTTCATCGCCAATGCTTCGGGTTTGAATCTTTTTGTTTTTGTTCAGAATCCAAAGTGTTACACTTATGTCAGTGGTATAAAACAAATTGCGTGGCAAAACCAAAATTGCTTCCACCAAATTGTTTTCTATCAATGTTTTGCGAATTTTGTATTCTTCGCCACCGCCACTCAATGCGCCGTTTGCCAGAATAAAACCAGCCACACCGTTGTCGGATAGTTTTGAAACCATGTTCAGAATCCAACCATAATTGGCGTTGCTTTTTGGCGGTACATCGTAGCCACGCCAGCGTGGGTCGTCGGTCAGTTCGTTCTCTGCCCGCCAGTCTTTCTGGTTAAATGGCGGGTTAGCCATTATATAGTCGGCTTTCAAGTCTTTGTGTTGGTCGTCGCCAAAAGTGTCTGCCGCTTTTTCGCCCAAGTTACCTGCAATACCCCGTATGGCAAGGTTCATTTTTGCCAGTTTGTAAGTGGTGTTGGTGTATTCCTGTCCGTAAATAGAAATCTCCTTTTTGTTGCCGTGGTGGTTTTCAATAAACTTAATGGATTGCACAAACATACCGCCCGAGCCACAAGCTGGGTCATAAATAATGCCTTTGTAAGGCTCTATCATTTCGGCAATCAGGTTTACAATGGTTTTCGGTGTGTAAAATTCGCCTTTCCCTTTTCCTTCGGCCAATGCAAATTTCGAAAGGAAATATTCGTACACACGCCCCACAATGTCTTGTGCTTTGTCTTTGAGCGTGTCAATTTCATTAATCGTGTCGAGTAAGGACGATAGTTTGGTAATGTCCAGTCCCAAACGAGAAAAATAATTGTCGGGCAAAGCGCCTTTCAGTGCTTTGTTGTTTTTCTCAATATTGTGTAGCGCAGTGTCTATTTTGAGGGCAATATCATTCTGTTTTGAGTTTTTGATAATATAACTCCATCGGGAAACTTCATCCAGAAAAAACACATTACTCATATTGTAAAAATCGGACATTTCTATGTATTTTTCTTTACCATCAGCTATCAGGTTTGCTCTGTGTTCTTCAAACTTGTCGCTGGCAAATTTCAGGAAAATCAATCCTAAAACCACGTGCTTGTATTCAGCCGATTCTACACTTCCTCTTAACTTATTCGCCGAATCCCAAAGGGTTTCTTCAATATTTTTCTCTTTAATTTGTTTTTTTGCCATGCTGAATGTAAACTTTTTTATTTAACGCCAAAGATACTAAATTTTGTTCGTGTGTTAACTTAGGATATTTAAATTAGACCTGTTCAATTGCTTTAAATTGACCACTTCTTTCGTTTTTTTTGAAAAAAGAAAAGCAAGGAGTATTCTCATTTATCAAGTCACAAATATAGTGAAACTATTTGAAGATAATTAACTGAATAGAAGATAAACTATTCTGTTTAATATTATTTCATCAATTGTACTTGTATGTTGAAAAGCCTACAAAAAAAATAAAAGTTAATTTATTAATTAATTTTTATTTTTTTCATCAACTTTCTTCAACAATCGATATATAACAAAATATAGCAATAATGGCACAGTAATTTTAACAAATAATTAATATGAAGAAAACGAATACAAAAAGTCGTAATATTAGAAAGGAAAAAATTCCAAAACAGGAAGAACCAAAATTATTTCAATTAAAAATAAAAGTATTTATTCTTGATCAATTTAAAAACAGTTTATGTGATATTATTAACACAATTGTAGGATTATTTTCTGAAAGAATGATTCAAATGAAAATTTACAAATAAGAAAGAGAATGAATATATTACTTAACTTTGCAAACTTCAAAAACAAAAGTTCAAAGCATTTGTTTTTATGACAAAACTAAAAACATTTTCTTTTGAATTCCTCCAAAAATATCCTCAAAATATCCTATCCAATTATTCTGACTCTAGTGGCTCAGAATGTTATAAATGTTACTGATACAGCTTTTCTCGGTCGTGTTAGCGAAGTGGCATTAGGTGCTTCTGCAATTGCTGGGGTGTTTTATTTTGCTGTGTTTATGGTGGGTTTTGGTTTCAGTCAAGGAGCTCAAATACTTATTGGACGAAAAAATGGCGAAGAAAACTATACCCAAATCGGTCCAATCTTCAACAATAGTTTAATTTTCAATGGATTATTTGCGGTTGTGCTTTTTATTGCCACAGTATTGGGAATGCCATCTCTCATGAAATTTTTAGTGAGTTCGGAAAGTATTTATGTTGCCACCATGGAATATTTGGATTGGCGAATTTATGGTTATTTCTTTGTTTTTCTGAATGTGGTTTTTCGGAGTTTTTATGTAGGTATTACAGATACTCGAATACTCACTACATCGGCAGTGATTACCGCAATTAGCAATATTTTATTCGATTATTTGTTGATTTTCGGGAAATTTGGTTTTCCTGAATTGGGAATAGCTGGTGCTGCAATTGCCTCTGTAATTGCCGAAGCAGCTACTTTGGGCTATCTTTTTCTTCATACCATTGTTTATGCCGATCTCAAAAAGTATGGACTTTTCAGTTCGCTAAAGCTTGATTTTAAGACTTTGGGACAAATCCTGAATATTTCTATTTTTATAATGTTTCAGTTTTTAATATCCATTTCTACCTGGTTTCTATTCTTTATTTTTATCGAGAGAATGGGCGAAAGACCATTAGCTGTAACGAATATTGGTCGGAGTATGTACATTTTACTGATGATACCAGCCTCTGCCCTTTCTACCACAGCTGGTACATTAGTAAGCAACTTGATAGGTGCGGGACAAAAAGACGAAGTATTGAAAACTGTGAATCGAATTATACGAATTGCATTGATATTTGTAGCACCATTAATGATAATTACTTTCATCTTTCCTGAACTATTTGCTCATATTTACACTGACGATTTGAGTTTAGTGGCCGCATCGGTTCCCGTTATTCGTACAGTTTCTATCGCTATTGCGTTTTTTGCCATGGCAAACGTAATTATCAATGCTGTTTCGGGCACTGGCAGCACTAAAGTAGCTTTTTATATAGAAATGGTTACACTGTTTTTCTATATCTCTTTTGTGTATTTTACCGCCATTATTAATCCTCAAGAACTTTATATTGTCTGGTTCTCAGAATTTATATATTGGTTCTTTATAGGTGCTTTGGGTTATGTTTATTTGCTAAAAGGGAATTGGAAGAATAAGGATATTTAATTTTCGATTAATCTACTATTTCTTTTTGAGAATCTGTCAACGGCTTTTTTAATATTTTATAACCCAGAGCTGCTATGGTTATACTCATTAGCGGACTCACATAATTGAAAACGCAATACGGTAAATAGGCCCAAGTGGCAACCCCAAGCACTGTACTTTGAGTCATTCCGCAGGAATTCCATGGAATCAAAACAGAAGTTACGGTTACACTGTCTTCCATACTTCTACTCAACAATCGATTTTCGTATCCTCGCTTTTCATAGGTATCCCTGAACATATTTCCAGTGAGAATTAATGCCAAATATTGGTCGGCCATGGTAATATTCACAAACAATCCTGTAAGAACAGTTGAAGTTACCAAACTGGCAGTGTTTTTTATAAATCGAACAAGATAATTTGTAATACTTTCAATCATTCGTGTAGCCGACATAGCAGCACCGAAACAAGTAGCACAAATAATCAACCACACCGTATAAAGCATTCCTTGCATTCCCCGAGTGGCAATCAAACTATTGATTTCAGCATTTCCTGCATTCAGCGAAGTTGTTCCATAACAGGACATTAATGTTCCTTTTATTGCATCAAGAGTTGTGTGTCCACCTGCAATGGCATAAAGATTTTCGCGTTGGAAAATAAATGCAAAAACAGCTGCCAATAGCATTGAAATAAAAAGTGTAACCAATGGCGGATACCGTTTAGCAATGAGGAAAACAGTTAGTACAGGAACTATCAACAGCCATGGAGTAATATTAAAACGGGAATGCAATGCTTGTTGGAAAACTTCTACGTCGGTGGAAACTATATCTGAATAAAAAAATCCCGCAATGCCGAAAACAACTAGAGTAATAATCATTGAAGGCACCGTTGTTATCATCATATAACGAATATGAGTAAACAAGGGTGTACCTGAAATAGACGAAGCCAAAATAGTTGTATCGGATAGTGGAGAAACTTTATCACCAAAATATGCGCCTGATATTATTGCTCCTGCTATCCAACCATCGGAGAATCCCTGTGCGCGACCAATACCCATCAAAGCAATGCCAATAGTTGCAACGGTTGTCCAAGAGCTACCGGTAACTATAGAAACTACTGCACAAATTACCGCTGCCGAAACCAAAAATATCTCTGGTCGTATAATTTTCAATCCGTATGATATGAACATTGGAACAACACCGCTTATCATCCAAGTTCCCGAAAGAGCACCAATTATCAACAAAATAAGTAAAGCTGTGGAGATATTCTTTATATTTTTATGCAATGCTTTTTCAAATGAATTCCAATGCAAATTCATGCTTATTTTACCAATAATCAAGCAAATAGCTGTTGCAAAAAGTAGAGCCATTTGACTCCCACCACTTAAGGCGTCACTTCCAAAAATAGAAACTGCAATAGCAACCATGCCAACGAGAAATATCACAGGAATTATAGCTACTAACGGATGTGGAAGTTTGTGGTTTGCTATTTCAGTCATATTCTATCAGAAATTGTCTTGATTTGAAATTCTATTTGCAAAAATAATGATTTATTCCTTGCTACCAACCATTTATATTCTCAATTCCTTAGTTTTGCAAATACCCAAAATACGAGACTTACTTCAAATTACTTTTGTTAAATACACTTTCAGCAATCGGCACATCAAATTGTATATCCTCGAAAACCATTTTGGTACCAGCTCCACTTTTGAGCATATCTTTATAAACCATTGACATTGGAAACCAGCGACCTTGTATTTTTTTGACATCGGTTAGTGTGCTTCGCTTTAGCAATTTGCCACTTTTTGCAAACATGTCAATTTTCAAAGGTACATATCTTTCAACATCAACCCACATTTTTTGTTGGTAATAATTTACCTCTGGCAATATGGCTGTAAGGGTTACGACATAACATTTTCGCCCATCTATAACTTCTTCGGCAGTTACTTCTGCTTTGTATTGATTGAGCAAAGGAACATCATTCATCATGTCTTCGTACGACACATCGCTTCCCATAACCGATTGGCGCAACATGTGACCTGATATTTGAACGGTGCGGTCGGTTGTGGGCGAATAAATCCATAACTTATTGTCCAATTTCAGCATTTTAGTGCCTTTCTCACGTGCGGGAGCTAAGTATTCCGAAAAAGATTTTTTATCGCCTACCGACCACGATTTCATTTCCAAAGTACGGGTCGTACGACCACCTTCTATAATCATTTTCATGGTTGCAATCCTATTTTTCGATGACATATTATCGTCCACTTTATCCAAAATTGTTTTACCCGAAGGAAAGTTTTGAGCTGATAATCCAATCGATAGCAATATAAATATAAAAACCCCTAACCCCTGAAGGGGAATAGAAAAACCCCTAAGCTCTAATGTGTAACTGGAGAATGCTTTATTGTTAATTTGTTTCTTCATATCATACAATTGTTTAATTACTTTTATTTGATCTTTTTCCAATATTTGTAATGTCTTTTTGTAATTAAGCCCCACCAATTTGTCTTGAACAACGATTTTGTTATAAACACAGGAATAAAATTCACCATACAAATAAAAAACCAATCTAATAACCAATTAAATCTGATTTACGCTCCAATACTCCCCCTTCAGGAGGTTGGGGGGCAAGGTTCGTTTTAGTTTTCTAACTCCTTAAACAAATTAGCTGTTTGACGTTTATAGATTCCTATTCCAGCAAGCATTGCACCCAAAACGGTTGAAAATATACCCGGAACAAATCCAATATAAAAAGAGGTTGTACTAATATGAGCCCGCATAATTGTTGGCAACATCATGGTAGTATCTTTCATCATTTCACCTACATTAATCCCTACTACTTGCATATACCAAGAAATCAACAACCCTAGTATAGAGCCAATTATTGAGCCAACAATACCAATTAATAGTGCTTCGCCAATGAGTGTCATATAAATTTCCTTTTTACTTTCGCCAATTGCCAAGCGCAAACCAAACTCACCATAACGCCTTAAAGCACCTATTAAACCTGCATTCCATAATACGATTGCCATGGCAATTATAAAAATACTTACAATCACAAATTGCATATTTTCGGCATAAGCCACAAAGAAACTCATCCCATCCATTTCACTCAATGGCAACATTACTGGAGTAAACTGATCGGTATCGCTTTCGTTTTGTTTATTGAAACTTGCGGAAATTGCTTTTGCATTTCCGTCATCGTAATTTTCACCGTTTATATAGCCGAGAATTTCTCCACACGCATTTTCCATGTTCAATGCCGCTCTTACATCGTTAATATCGGCGAACATAGTTCCACGATCTAAGGTATTGATACCAAAATGCAAAGTCCCAGAAACATGAAAATTATACATAGCCATTTCGCCATACATACTGCTCGAAATCAGCGTTACAACATCACCCAATTTAAGATTCATTTTCTGAAAAAGTTCATCGGTTATCATCACATCCCCGGCTTTCATCGGAAATGTACCTTGAACCAGATTTTTCTTTAAGTCCATCCGTTTGATGTTGGCATCCGAATGCAACATATCAATGGCAATTCCCATCACATTTCCCTGAACTCTTGTTTCGCCATGACTATCAGGCACATCGAGCAAACCACCAAACTGTATTCGTTCAGTAAATGTCATATTCGGATATTGTTTGCGCAGACTGTTGGTGAGTTTATCCGCATTCACAATAGCCAAATCGTTAGGCAATTGTGTGCGATTTTCATTATAAGCGCGCGTCATAACTTTCACCTGACCGGTACTAAAATTTGCGCTCGATTCGATGCTATCACCCAAAACGCCACTCATATAGGCTTGTAGAAAAACCGTTATCATCACGCCTAATGCCACTACAATTATAGGTAACAAACTCCTACTCCTATCGCGCAAAAGTCCTTTAAATAAGAATTTTATCATGATTTAACAATTTAATATTTATCTTCTAACTCATCGCTCGTATTTTAACATTGAACAAAACACGGAACACTAAACACAAAACGCTGAACACTGTACACTAAACACTCCAAATCAATTCACCTTCCCTCTAATCGCATCCGTCGGATTCATCTTTGCAATTTTTCGTGCAGGCAAATAACTCACTATTGCAGTTATGCCAAGTATAAGAATAATAGTTCCTAACACGAGTTTTACTGTTACCAAAGGATACATTACATCTGCCATTGCAATTCCCATAGTAGAAGTATCCACCGGAAAAGTAATACCTGTATTTGCCAAATAAATAAATAATGGCGTTCCCCAAATTGCTCCAATTACAATTGCTAGAACCGCATTCATTGTTCCTTCGAGGGTAAATAGAGTCACAACTTGTCGTTGCGTCATTCCCATGGCCACAAAAGTTCCAATTTCACGTTGGCGACGGAAAATGGAAAGTGTTTGTGTATCGAAAATAGCAATCATGGCCAGCAACATAAAAATCATATAAAAAATAGTCATTCCACCCGATTTGGCTTCTACAATAGCTATCGTTTGCTTGGTCATTTCTTTGCTATCTTTAAAACTCATTCCAGGAATCGATTCCAGATTTAAATCTACTGATTTTACAATGATAGTTGAGGCATTAGGCTGCATCATCATTTCTTGTAATTTGTTGAGAGGCAGCCAAATTTGCCCCATATCGATAGTGGGTACAGCAGCTTTAAAAATTCCTGCCACATGTAAATCAATGGCTTCGAAAGTTCCATTGGCGTCTCGCCAACGTAAAGTTACATTATCGCCTACTTTCAAACCCGTTTGACGAGCCATATTTGTTCCCAATAGTATTGGAATTTCTTCGCTATCTAATACTAAATTGGCAGTTGGCAAAGCCAATAACTGTTGATCGGGACGAATTCCTTTTAGCAACACACTTTGCATTCGTCCATCAGGGTATATAGTTCCTTGTGCTATTAGAATAGGTTCAATTAGTTGATTATCATACTCTATTTGGAGATTAACTGGTAAAACAGAAGCACTCGAATCGATGGTAAATGGGTCGTAAGGGTCGTAATGATTATTCCAAAACTGTCCTCCTGCAACTTCCCATTTCACTGCATCGGTTACAGCCTGACTACTCCAACCATTTAACAAAGCCTGCATGAAAATAATTAGCACAAAAGTAAATGAAAGCACAAATACAGTGAGCCAAGTTTTCAATCCATTGCCTATCAAACTTCGAAAAGCAGATTTCGCAAGTACCCAAAATTCTATCGACCTAGATTTTGATTTGCTTTTATTTCGTATATTTTGATTATCCATAATTGTAAAATTTCAAATAGAATGAAGTAATTAAGTTCCCCTTTAGGGCATAGCCGTCAAGCTAACATGAGTAAGTTGTTTGTTTTCAGACTTTTATTTATTTTTGAGACACTAAAATAAACTTTTTTTAACCCTCTCTCGAGGGCTATTGAATTTATTCTTCATGACATCAAAGATCTTTAATTGTTAATTTATATTACTTGTTATCTGTTATTCCTGCTGTTGTTTCATACTGTAAAGATACAAATAAATATCTAATTATCAAAACAATAACACTATTATTTCTTCAAAAGAACATCCTCCTTTTCGCTTCTCTAAATCATGTCCTTTTGATAATATCTCGTACAGTTCTCTAATTGTTTTTCCTACTTGAATTTTTGTCAACCTCAACATTTGACGGATACTTCTTGAAAATGAAATCAGAGTATTCATACATTTATAAATGCTTGCTAGTTTGTTTTTATAT
>JBBRHJ010000093.1:0-11842 GCA_038222885.1 Bacteroidales bacterium
AATTTTTGTTTTTATGCTAGTTAGAGATAATTCAGCTGTTGAGATGTTTTTGATGATTTCAGGTTTAGTTGTTGCAGCAAATATGTTCAAAATATTCGCATACACGCCAGGAGGAATGCACTACTTGCTAATACCAGCCACCCACACCGAAAAATTAGTAAGTTCAATATTATTGAGCACAGTCTATTATTTCTGTATGTTTTTGCTCACATATATTATCGGCACATGGCTGGGGATTACGCTTGGGAATCTCTTGTTTGGCCTCGAAAATCCAGTAACATTTAGCTTTTTTGAAATGGATAAAATCTCGGTGGGCTGGGAAGGTAATGAAGCTCATCACATGGGTTTACTCAAAACTTTTGTTAGTTACACTATTACTCAATCAATATTTCTGTTGGGTTCTCTATTTTTCAAACGCGGTGCAATAGGTAAAACATTTTTGTCGATAATTGCTATAAGTTTCGTATTTATGTTTATCCAAATAGTACTAATAAAAATAAACTTTGGTAGCTGGCATACAAATTTTAATAACTCCATATTTCTACCGACTGGAATAAGACTATTTCAAGACTATGAATGGATACTTAAATTACTGACTTACTTATTTATACCATTTCTTTGGTTGGTGAGTTATTTCCGATTAACTGAAAAAGAAGTATAACGCTATGGAATTTAAAGGAAATCAAGCTATTTACCTACAAATAGGTGAATATATAAGCGAACAAATCCTGCTAAGTCGCTGGAAATTAGACGACCGAATACCCTCAGTACGGGAATTAGGGGTTGATTTGCAAGTGAATCCAAACACGGTAATGCGTGCCTACGATTTTCTGCAAGGCTTGGACGTGATCTACAACAAACGTGGAGTAGGATATTTTGTGTCAGTGAATGCTTTCAAAAACATTAAAACTTACCGTAGAAAACAGTTTTTGGAACAGGAATTACCAATATTTTTCAAAACTATGAAATTATTGGAAATGGATTTAGAAGATATTAAGTCAGCATACGAAAAATTCAAATTAGCAAACTAAATATGAAAAATTCAGAAAGAACAAACAGAAGTTTAAAAGCCGTGGCCGTAATTTTGATTATTGGCTTAACATTAGTCTATAATAGCAATCCCAATCTGAAAACATTCAAAAGTGAATTTACACAAAACTTACAAACAGATACAATAGCGCAAGTAGTTGAAAATGAATCTAATTCGGAAATAGAATTATTGAGTTTCACTACAAAACTGTTTGTAACAGGCATCAAACAATTTATATCAAACCATTGATAAACAAGATAAATATGAAAACAAGTATAAAATTATTATTAGGTGCATTTCTTTTAGTTGTTGTGCTAATGATTGTAGGCAATTCAATTGCAAGCAAAGAGTTTAAAAAAGTTAGCAAAGAGCAGCAAAATGTGCAAGTGGATTCACTTAGCAATGGAAAACATACCATAAAAATACATTTCGGGACGGAGTGAGAGAAGGACAAAGGCTGAGGGTTAGGCAAAGGCTAAAGCAAAAAAAACGAAGAATTGCAAAATAATGCAGATCTTGGTGTCATTTAAACGACTAAATAAGCCTTTGTTTTTTGGCTCAGATATTCACTATACATTATATAAGTTGGGATATTTAATATTATTGCTTAGTTTTATTTTTTTTCTTTTGACCCCCAAACCCCCAAAATGGGGGCTTTAAGACCAGAATTATATTTTTTAGAATATGCAAATATCACTCTTTCTCCCCTCTTACTCCCTCTCCATTTGGAGAGGGTTGGGGTGAGGTCGGGGGTTGGGGGGTCAATAAAATTTCAATTTATATAATCCCTACTGAACATAAAAATTTCAGACCTTTAAACTCCAACATGGAAATTTAAAGGTCTGTCTGTAATTTAATCGTTACTTTAGATCCCATGCTATCAGATCTTTTCTGAATTTTGAGTCTTCCTTGGCAGTGAATACTGGCTACTCCTGATGCATCAGCATCAATACTTTGCACAGCGTATACTTTTGCATTTGAAGCTCCACGTGCTGCTAATACCAAATTTTGGGAATTCCGTTGGACCAGCGTCTACTTTAGAAGTTCCCGAAGTATTTATCGTCGAAGTTGATTAAATTCAGGATGTTCCGTTGGTAAATAAACTGAAAATAAAATCGTTACTTGTGTCCATTTTAATTCTATCATTTTATATTCGGAAGAAATAAAAGACACAAATGATTGTGTCTTTTTCTTTTAGATCTCATTTTGCGGTTGTTATAGAATGTCCTATTTATCTGTGATTACAATTTTGTATTCAAATCTCTTTATTTGCGTTGTTTGTATAATTTGTAGTGAAAAAACTGTTGAAAGACTAATCCTGTGAAACCCGTTGAACTGAGCTAACTTCTTTGATTTTTTGGATGTTTTTACAAATAATACTGATATCTTCCGTGTCGTGCACGGAGATGAAAAATCGGCCAATAAAAATTCCATCATCAGTTTCGATATTTATTTTACTAATATTTCCACCATATTTTTCAGAGATAACTTTCAGAATTTCGATCATTACGCCTATTTTATCAATTCCTTTTATTTCGATTATTTCGATGAAAGAGAATGCTTTATGAGTTTTCCATTGCACTGAAACCAACCGATCGCCAAAATTAGTTTTCAGCTTTAATGCTGTTGGACACTGGCGTTTGTGGATTATTACCATTTCCGATTCTTCTACAAAACCCAACACATCATCGCCTGGAATAGGATGGCAGCATTCAGCCAATTTATAGGCAATTCCAGCATTTTCTTCCGAAAGGATAAAAGCTTTATTCCTATCAACTTTGGTAGAAGGCACTAATTCAACAGTTTCAGTTTTGTTTTTATTTTCAGACGAACCGATAAATGGCAATTTGAGGTACTTTACAAAAACATTGCTTGATTTGACTTTGAATACCTCTTTTCTAAGGTCTTCCAAATTGAGTGATCCCTTACCAGCTTGTAAGAAAAGATTGGCTTTGGTAGAAAATTTGTAGTAATTCAAAATTTTCACCAACACTTCATTCTCCAACTTTAAATTGATAGAATTAAGTATCTCCTCAATCATATTTTGCCCTACCGCCATCAATGCTTTTTCTTCCTTTTTGAAATGGGCACGGAGTCTGGCTTTTGCTTTTGCGGTGGTAACGTAATTCATCCACTCAGGTTGAGGGGTTTGTTTCTTGGATGCGAGGATTTCTACTTGGTCGCCGGAGTTGAGTTTGTAACTCAAAGGTACCAATTTATGATTCACTTTGGCACCTATACAGCGCATCCCCAAATCAGAGTGCAAATCGAAAGCAAAATCGAGTGCCGTAGAGCCTAGTGCCAAGGTTTTTATTTCGCCTTTGGGCGTAAATACAAAAATTTCGGATGCAAAAAGATTCAGTTTGAAGCTATCCATAAAATCGATAGCATTCGGTTCAGGATGTTCGAGCATTTCCTTGATGGTTTTCATCCATTTGTCGAGTTCCGAAGTTTCTTGATCTTCACCAGTTTTGTATTTCCAATGAGCAGCTAATCCTTTTTCGGCTATTTCGTTCATGCGTTCGCTGCGAATCTGAATCTCAATCCATCGACCAAATGGACCCATAACAGTTACATGAAGTGACTCGTAACCGTTTGCTTTTGGAGTACTTACCCAGTCACGAATTCGCTCAGGATGAGGCCTAAATATGCCAGTCAAAGCTGAGTAAAGAATCCAACATTGGTCTTTTTCGCTCATGTTGGGTTTGGGCTTAAACACCACACGCAGTGCCAATATGTCGTACACTTCTTCGAATGGGATATTCCGAACCGACATTTTGTGCCAAATGGAGTAAACAGATTTTATGCGTTCTTTTAAAAAGAATTCATAACCCATTTCTTCTAATTTTTTCTTAATGGGTGCTGAAAACTCCAAAAAGAATTGCTCTCTTGCAACTTTATCAACTGCTAATTGCTTCTCAATCAGTTGATATGTCTCAGGATGCTCGTAGTTGAAACTAAGATTCTCAAGTTCTGTTTTAATACGAAACAAGCCAAGTCGGTGAGCCAAAGGTGCGTAAATATAATTGGTTTCACCTGCTATTTTGTATTGCTTAGCAGGAGGCATAGAACCCAAGGTACGCATATTGTGAAGTCGATCGGCAATTTTGATCAGAATTACCCTGATGTCCTCGGACATGGTAAGCAACAATTTTCGGAAGTTTTCAGCTTGCTCTGAGTCGATTCCATTGAAAACTCCACCAGAAATTTTTGTCAAACCATCTACGATTTGAGCAATCTTAGGTCCGAAAAGATTTTCGATATCTTCAACTGTATAATCGGTGTCTTCTACTACATCGTGCAGCAGCGAAGAGCAAATAGAAGTAGAGCCTAAACCAATTTCACGCACTACAATGCGCGCCACAGCCAACGGGTGCATAATATATGGCTCACCCGAACGCCTTTTAATTCCCTTGTGGGCGGCATTCGCAAAATTGAACGCTTTGGTAATGAGCTCAATTTTTTGTCGGTGGTTGGTTTGTCGGTAATCATTCAACAAGGCTTCAAACTCCAATTGAATTTGCTCTTCCTCGTTGATAATTGAAATTTTTTCGGGCGCTGCCATAATGGTTTAGTCTTTTTGCAAAAATACACATTTATTTCAATCACACTTCAGCTTGTAGGCTCAAAATTATTTATTTTATTGTTTATTCAGTTGATATTCTTCACAAAATCGAAATCGTGCTAATTGTTTGTTAATGGATCCTATTCAACTTGACCTTTTTTTTCGTATGTTTGTATTGTTTTTTCTCCAAGTAGAAATATCTTAGCTTACAAATTAAGTCAAGATTGCTTAAGTTGCAAAAAAATACGAACTAGAAACATGCTTACACTTTCCGACGAATATCATCTATATTTGAAGCTCGAAAAATCTTTATCGTTCAATACGGTAGAGGCTTACGAGTTGGATTTAATAAAATTAAAATCCTATTTTTCCGATTTGCACATCAATATTGAAGATGCAAGTTATGAGCTATTGCGTGATTTTATCATTGAAATTTCAGAATTGGGAATTCATCCTCGCTCTCAAGCTCGAATTTTATCGAGTATCAAATCATTTTACCATTTTTTGATATATAAGAATAAACGTGACGATGATCCAACTGAATTGCTAGAATCGCCTAAAATCGGACTAAGGTTGCCCGAAGTTTTATCGTTGAGCGAAATTGACAACATAATTGCAGCCATTGATTTATCTAAATTGGAAGGTCAACGAAATAAAGCCATCATCGAAACACTTTACGGTTCAGGTTTGCGGGTGTCCGAACTTATCAATTTACAGATTTCGCGCATGTATTTAGCCGAAAGTTATATGTTGATCGAGGGGAAAGGTAGCAAACAAAGATTGGTTCCACTTTCGCCAAAATCTATCCAGCAAATTGAATTGTGGAAGATTGACCGAAATTTGATGCAAATTAAAAAAGGAAATGAAGATTTTTTGTTTCTCAATAGACGTGGAGCGAGACTTACTCGAGCTATGATTTTTACGATAGTGAAGGATTTGGCAGCTTTGGCAGGGATTCAAAAGAATGTAAGTCCGCATACATTTCGGCATTCTTTTGCAACTCATCTGCTGGAAAATGGAGCAAATTTGCGAGCCATTCAGCAATTATTAGGACACGAATCTATCACCACCACAGAACTTTACACACATATTGATGTAGTATTTCTACGTGAAACCATAATGAAATACCATCCGATAAATCAAAAAGGAAAAACGAATTAAATCATTATTGATTAAGTAGATGAAATGAAAAAACCTATCACTATTCAACAAGTTTCTGCTGCATTCCAAACACTTTTGCGAAATTGAACTGGCTAATTATTTCGTTTTTATAAGCTGTAATTTCGTCATTACACAAATTTCCAATACTTCCTTCGTGCGTGTGATGAATTGCTTTGTCAGGTTTGAAATTTCCGGCCTCAATCTCCAATCCAACTTGCTTGTAAGCATCCCTGAATGGCATACCCGACAAAGTGAGTCGATTTACTTCCTCAACACTAAACAAGAAATCATAACGAGATTCGTTCAGTATTTCAGTATTTACTTTGATTTCGGCCATCATTAATGCAACCATTTCAATGCAAGCGTTCAATTCGGAAAATGCAGGAATAAAAACCTCTTTAATTATTTGTAAATCACGGAAATATCCTGACGGCAAATTATTAGTAATCAGCGTTATTTGTTGCGGAATTGATTGTAACTTATTACATTTGGCACGGGTCAGTTCAAAAACATCTGGGTTCTTTTTGTGCGGCATAATGCTCGAACCTGTTGTAAATTCATCGGGCAGTTTAATGAAATTGAAATTTTGGGAGCTGAACAAACAAGCATCGTAGGCTAATTTGGAGAGAGTTGCGGCAACACCAGCCATGGCCGAAGCTACTGAACGTTCCATTTTTCCACGTCCCATTTGAGCATACACTACATTATAATTCATGGTGTCGAAGCCCAATAAATCAGTAGTCATCTGACGGTTTAAAGGAAATGATGAGCCATAACCGGCAGCCGAACCCAATGGATTGCGATTGGTTATTTTCCAAGCAGCCAATAAAAACTGTAAATCGTCGGCTAAACTTTCGGCATAAGCACCAAACCACAGCCCAAAAGACGATGGCATAGCAATTTGTAAGTGCGTGTAACCGGGCAATAAAACATCTTTGTAAAGGTTGCTTTGTTCAATAAGCAGCTCGAATAGAGCATCTACATGCTCAACGATAGTTTGCAATTCAGCCCGAGCAAAAAGTTTCAGGTCGACTAAAACCTGATCATTTCGCGAACGTCCGCTGTGGATTTTTTTACCTACATCGCCTAATTTGCCTGTCAACATCATTTCTACCTGAGAATGAACATCTTCCACACCCTCCTCAATTACAAACTCGTTATTTTCGGTCAATTTGTAAATGTTTTTCAGTTCTGTCAACAACAATTCAAGTTCATCAGATTGGAGTAAACCTACTGAATTTAACATTTTGATATGAGCCATGGAGCCTAATACATCGTATTTTGCCAAAAACAAATCCATTTCGCGGTCTTGTCCCACCGTAAATGCTTCAATTTTAGCATTTACTTTTATGTCTTTTTCCCAAAGTTTCATAAGCCTGTCCTATCTTTCTGATGTAGATAATAAAAAAAATATGTACTGCCTGCCTTGTCTAAAAATTCCTTAATCTTCGCCTGAGCCTATTTTGCCTCATTTGCCTGTCATTTCCCACTACTCAACCCAATGGCAATAAAATCAGCCACTTTATTGATGCCTTCTTTCAGCTTTTTGTCTACCATCATTTTAATCATAGTCGGAATTTCAGCTTTTAAGGTCAATTTCATGCGAGTTTCATCTGGTTCAACTTGTTTAAGTTGTATCCAAATATTAACATGAACCAAGGCATGATCCGATTCCATTTTGATGGTTTTAAAAGGTTCGCGTTCAATTATCTTAAATCCCAATTTGCCCAAACCTTCCACACTGAAACTACAACTATCTCGGTCAAACTCCAAATCCTTCACTTTTTCAGTTAACTCCGGATTATCTTGCAGTTTCTTTAAATTAGTCAAATCACTCAAAATGTCAAAAACCACTTCTTCGCTCGAAGAAATGGTTTTAATATCGCTTTCGTAGGTTGTCATCTTTTTAATGATTTTTTTTGTAAATACCTATTTACTAAATATTTGCAGTAGATTTTAGACTCTGCTTATAAACTCAAATCAATATAATCTTTCTTCCAAATTGATGGATTCTGACGCCATTCATTCAAAGTTTCCATATCGTCTGCCGAAATATAATCGGTAGCTAATGCTTCGGTTAGTACAGCATCGTAGGTACACAGCATGTTGAGTTTAACTTTGGCAGCTTTGAATTTTTGCTCAGCCAACGGAAAACCATAACTAAAAATTGCCACCATTCCCAATACTTCTGAACCACTATTGCGAATAGCCTCAACGGCTTTCAGACTGCTTCCACCTGTAGAAATAAGATCTTCAATTACAACCACTTTCTGACCCGGACGCAAATCGCCTTCAATCATATTCTCAAGTCCATGATCCTTTGGAGTTGGTCGGATATAGATAAATGGCAAACCAAGTGCATCGGCTACCAAAGCTCCTTGGGCGATAGCTCCTGTGGCTACACCAGCTATTACTTCTACATCAGGATGCAGTTCCAAAATCAAACGTGCAATCTCAATTTTAATAAATGAACGAATGTGTGGATAAGAAAGTGTTTTGCGATTGTCACAATATATAGGTGATTTCCAACCAGATGCCCAAGTGAATGGGTTACGTGGTTGTAGTTTTACGGCTTTGATTTTGAGTAACTTTTCAGCTACTGCTTTTTCTAATACTTTCATAATTTGCAAGTTGTTATATAAAATTTTCCTAAAAACAAGACTTGTTTTCAGACTGCAAAAGTACTCAAACTATTCTATACAAAAAATATGGCAATCTATATTTTAAAACATTTAATTGTTCAATGTGTTTTCTTTCAGCATTTCTCAGCCATTTCATTTCGAAATTTAATAGAAATGTAATTTACAATTTCAACAAAATTCAAACAATTTGTAAAAATATTGTTTCTACTTAATTTTTGAGTTTGCTTTTCTTTAATTTCTCAATATTATTCAGTAGCTTGGTTAGAATTCGATGAAATTCGGCTTTAGTAGGTGGTTCACCAAAGAAAATGTCATCAATTGTATCCGTCTTGTATTTCAGCATTTTACGAATGTGTTTTTCCGACTTCCAGATAAAGTCTGGTTCATTGTCACATTCGTTGGATAAAAGCCCAAATTGTAGAGTTAGATTATCATCGAAACGGCTCGATTCCACTAAGATGGCATCGTAAGTTTCGTCCGTTAAGTCGCTTACATCAATTGACATAGTGTTTAATTTTAATAATACTGTAACACAAAACTACATATATTTTTGAAATTTCAAAACGATATGCATAATTTTTTACCTAACATTATATTCATCTCAAATAAACTCATGTGGGTTACAAGCCAAGATTTGGTATAAACATTTTATTTACAACAATTTAGATCAGATATAAATATACCAATCGTTAACTTATGAATAAATAAAGATTACAGAATCAGTTGGGACAAGGGAGATTAAATAATCCAGCTTTTTTTGAATTTGCGTAACTTTTTAGTACCTTTGCAGTGCTTTTTTGAAATGTTTGTCTTCTCAATTATGTATATCGTTTTCAGTTTGTTATTGGCAGCGAAATATACAGTTTTTTGTATAAAAATTGATTATTCAATTAAGAATCGAAGAAATATCACAATCGGCTAAAAATTATAAACTTAGTAATGATATGCCGAAACATTTCAAAACCTTCTCAACATTAGATTTGTTATACTTACAGAAATAATAATTAAAAAAACAAAGTTATGGGTAAAATTTCAGATGTAGTAAAACCAGGTGTTGTAACCGGTGATGATCTACAATTTATTTTTAAGGTTGCTAAAGAATCGGGATTTGCAATTCCCGCTGTGAATGTTGTTGGTTCTTCTACTGTAAACGCTGTGATGGAAGCTGCTAAAGTAGCTAACGCACCAGTTATGATTCAGTTCTCAAACGGTGGAGCCGCTTTTAACGCTGGGAAAGGGTTGAAACTTGAAGGACAAGAAGCTGCTGTTTTAGGAGCAATTGCTGGAGCAAAACATATTCATACTTTAGCCGAAGCTTACGGTGTACGCGTTATTCTACACACCGACCACGCAGCAAAAAAATTACTTCCTTGGATTGATGGATTGTTGGATGCTAGCGAAAAAAACTTTGCTGAAACAGGAAAACCACTTTTCAGCTCACACATGTTGGATCTTTCGGAAGAACCACTTAACGAAAACATTGAAATTTGCGAAAAATACTTGACTCGCATGAGTAAAATGGGTATGACTTTGGAAATGGAATTGGGTATCACTGGTGGCGAAGAAGATGGTGTTGACAACAGCGATGTTGATAACAGTTTACTTTACACTCAACCTGAAGATGTTTATAAAGTATATGCTGCGTTAATCAAAATTTCGCCAAACTTCACTGTTGCCGCTTCATTTGGTAATGTACACGGTGTTTACAAGCCAGGTAATGTGAAACTGACTCCAAAAATTCTTAAAAACTCACAAGAATATATCAAAGCGAAAATTGGTGGAACTGATGAGCATCCAGTAAACTTTGTATTCCACGGAGGATCAGGTTCTTCACACGAAGAAATTCGCGAAGCTATCGGTTACGGAGTTATCAAAATGAACATCGATACTGATACGCAATGGGCATATTGGGATGGAGTTCGTGGTTTTGAAGCAAAAAATCATGATTATCTTCAAGGTCAAATCGGAAACCCAGACGGTGCCGAAAAACCTAACAAGAAATTCTATGATCCACGCGTTTGGTTGCGTAAAGGCGAAGATGCTTTGATTGCCCGCTTGCAAGTGGCTTTCGAAGATCTTAATGCTATCAATAGTTTGTAAATTTAGATTTCAAAATTCTCAATAATAAAGGTCGCTTCCTATTTCAGGGAGCGACCTTTTATATTTCTTACTATGGAGCAGTAGACAAATGTGCCAATGATAATGTGCCAATAAGTCAATGTGCCAATATGTTGACCATTAATCATTAATCCCAAATTCTTCTAATTTCAAATTACAAACTTTTCCAAATTCCAAACTCTTCAAACGAACGCTAAACACTAAACGAAAATTTAACTCAGCGTCTTGTTCCCTCTATTGGGGGTTAGGGGGCTACAAAAATAGGAAGTAAGCAAATTAATGCAGACTTCCTATTTTGTTTCTTTTTGAAAATGCGATTATTACACGCGACGCTCTTTGATACGGGCTTTTTTGCCGGTAAGTGCACGTAAATAATACAATTTAGCACGACGAACTTTACCACGTTTGTTAACGGTAATACTTTCGATAAACGGAGAATCCAATGGGAAAATACGTTCAACACCAATATTCCCTGACATTTTGCGAACAGTAAAACGTTTTTTGTTTTCGTGTCCTACAATCTTGATAACGTCACCACGGTATTCCTGAACACGTGTCTTAGCACCCTCGATAATGCGATAAGCAACTGTTACAGTGTCACCTGCTTTGAATACAGGATGAGTTTTGTCAACAAGAAATGCTTGTTCTGCGATTTTAATTAAATCCATTTTAGTCTTTTTTAAGTAATTAATGCGCAATATTCACAGGCTTCTCTATATCTGTCAGAGATTACGCTAAAATTGGACTGCAAAATTAGTTCTTTTTTTTGAACTGACAAGTTGTTTTTTGAAATAATCGCTTAATCTTTTTGATCACTAACCAGCAAACTGTTGAATAATGATACCGATTGGACAAACAATATAGTCGATTCTTCAACCTTGGATGTTCCATGCACTTCATTCAGCAAGTGAAATTTCCATCCTCGAGACTTTGTTTTAGATTATGTCTTTATTCATCTTCCTCATCTTCAAACAAATCGTTCAAAAAATCACTGTCATTCCACCCGCCATCCTCGGATTCGTCAAGCGGGTTTACACCTTCGGGATTAAACAAGCCCCAGTTGTCAACGATATACTTTTTCTTATCAAAGCCTGCCACCCAGTCGACAAAAAGCAAACGAAATTCCTCAATTTTATGACGAACCAGTGTATAATATTCTATGTATTCAAAATCTGCATCCCGCAACGAATGAATACTAATATACAGACTCATAGCTGATTTACGGATTATAGTGGCACATTCCATGCGGATAGCATACAAATCACCACCTTCTGCCCCAGCTATTTTGGCACAAATGATGCTCGAATCTTGCAATAACTCGCCTTT
>JBBRHJ010000094.1:0-11670 GCA_038222885.1 Bacteroidales bacterium
GTATCAGTTCAAAATTCCAATTCGTGAATATGACGAGAAGATTGGAAGCATCCGTAACTTCAAGTCGATTCGATTTATCAGGATGTTTATGACCAAGTTCGAGAAAGAAACACATCTTCGTTTTGCAACGCTCGATTTAGTGCGTGGTGAATGGCGTACCTATACCAAAGAACTTTATCAACCAGGAACTATGCCGATTTCGAAAGGCGAACTCGATGTGCAGGCTGTAAATATTGAAGAAAACTCCGATAAAACTCCTGTGAATTACGTACTTCCTCCGGGAATTACACGTGAAGTAGATCCGGGTCAAACACAACTTTTGCAACTCAATGAACAATCGATGGTGATGAAGGTGAATAAACTTTCGCCCAATGATGCCCGTGGAGTTTATAAGAAAACTGCATTTGACATGCGTAAATATAAACGCTTACAAATGTTTGTACATGCCGAGCAATTGCCAGATGATATTACTAGCTTAAAAGACTATGAATTAAGCTGTTTCATTCGTATGGGTTCGGATATGGTCAACAACTATTACGAATATGAAATCCCATTGAAATTGACTCCAGCTGGAATATATTCTGCTGAATCGGATGCCGATCGTGCTACGGTTTGGAGCAAGGAAAATATGTTCGATTTCCCTTTCACCGTATTGACCGATGCCAAATTGAAGCGCAATAAATCGAAACAAGACGGTTCGTATATTTCCGATTTAATACCATTCTACGATAAAGGTAAAAACAAAGTCAGGGTGGTTGGAAATCCAACAATTTCTGAGGTGGAGAATATTATGATAGGTATCCGAAATGTCAGTGGTGATGTAAAAGCTGCTGAAATTTGGGTGAATGAACTTCGTATGTCCGAATTTGATGAAGATGGTGGTTGGGCTGCTATGGGAAATTTAGCCTTGGGATTATCGGATATTGGTGCTATTAATTTATCGGGAAGAGTAGAAACTGCTGGTTTTGGTAGTATCGAAAGTAATGTAATGGACCGACGAAATGACGATCTTTATCAAGTAAATTTATCTACTAATATGGATTTAGGAAGATTCTTACCTGAGAAAGCTAAAATACAATTGCCTGCTTATTTCTCGTACACCAATGAAACTATTACGCCTAAATACAATCCTTTGGACGAAGACGTTTTGTTGTCCGATGCTTTGAATAATATACAAAATAAAGCGGATAGAGATACACTGATTATGCAATCGCAGACAATGAGCGAATCGAAAAGTTTTAATATTTCGGCAGCAAAGGTCAATATAAGAAGTAAGAAACCTCAATTTTACGATCCGGCTAACCTAAATTTCACCTATTCGTACAGCGAACGAAATCAAACAAGTGCTGAGGTGGAACGCAATTTAGAGAAGCAAGAAAGAGCAGCCGTGAATTATAGTTTCTCATTTTCACCACAACCAGTTGAACCATTCAAGAAAATCAAGGCATTTAATAAACCTGCTTTTAAAATTATTTCCGATTTCAATTTCAATTATTTGCCTTCGTCTTTGAGTTTCAATACTGACATGAACCGACTTTTCTCTCAAGTAAAACTTCGCGATTTGGTTCCGGAAGCAGGAGCCGGGGAATTTGACTTGAATTTCAGCAAGGATTTTATGTGGAATCGGAATTTTGATATAAAATACGATTTGTCGAAATCAATACGGTTCAGTTTACAAACTGCTTCAAATGCCAATATTGAAGAAGCATATTATACTCCCGAAATTGGTAAAGAGTATTATGAGGCTTGGCGCGATACCGTTTGGTCGAGTATTCGTAAATTAGGAACACCTTATACTTACCAACAAGTTTTCTCGGCTTCGTGGACTGTTCCTATCAATAAAATCCATTTATTCGATTGGGTAACAGCCAATGCGACTTATAATTCTACTTACAGCTGGAATCGTTCGGCAAGAATTGGTGGTTCAACCGATGTTGGAAATATCGCATCTACTTTGGGAGCTTGGTCGGCTGATGGTCAATTCAATTTTGAAACCTTGTATAATAAGTCGAAATATCTGAAAGAAGTGAATCGGAAGTCTGCGATGCAGACTAATGTTCAAAAATTCCAATCGAAAAACTTCAAACAGCTTGTTAATTTTGAAAAGGATAAAAAATCAACAGTAACCCACCGTTTAGGTAGCGAAAAGTTAACCTTAGGTGCACTTGATAAAAATGGAAAGCCAGTACAAATTAGTTATAAAGTAGTCAATCCAACGACCATTGAAATAAGCCCAAAATTTGATGCTGATAGTATTACTATAAATATTGGAACGCTTGATCCGAATGATAGAAATGCAGTTGCCAAGGTGGTTGATTTTGGGTCGCGACTCATTATGATGACTCGTCGTGCTTCCATTTCGTATCGTCAATCTAACAGTATGGTATTGCCAGGTTTCCGACCAGAAGCTGGATTTATGGGACAAGAAAAGTATAATAACGGAATTTCAGCTCCAGGTTATGCTTTCACTTTCGGTGTGTTCGACAACAATACCATTCAAAATGCTATTGATCGTGATTGGTTGTTTATGAATGACTCTATTATTAACCCCGCTAATACTGCGTTTACCTCCGATTTGGATATAAAAGCAAGTTTGGAACCTATTCCTGGATTCAAAATTGAACTGAATGCAAAGCGCTATACCGCCGACAATACTTCTATTCAGTATATGTTCGAGGGCATGCCGCAGACATTTACTGGTAGTTATAATATTACACAAATCGGTATTGCTACTGCTTTCAAGAAAACTGCTTCGGCCGATAATAATTATGCATCGGAGGTTTTCGACCGATTCTTACAGAATAGAGAAGTTATTCGTGATAGAATGAATTCGAGATATAACGGTAAAAAATATCCTCAATATGGATTTTTTAGCGATATACCATCAGTGGCAGGTACTAATTTTAATTCCACTTTGGGAGCATACAGCAATAACTCTACCGATGTGCTAATTCCTGCTTTCTTGGCGGCTTACACTGGTAAAGATGTAAATACAGTTGATACCAATCCTTTCTTGTCTGTTTTAAGCATTTTGCCGAATTGGCGATTGAATTATGATGGTCTTTCTAATATTTCATGGGTTAAAGACAATTTTAAATCTATCAGTTTGACCCATGCTTATACTTGTAGATACAGTGTTGGTAATTATACTTCTTTTTCGAGCTGGGTGGCTATGGATTCTGAAAATAATGCCTTGGGTTATGTGCGAGATGTGCAGTCAAACAATCCTATTCCTTCATCGCCTTACGATATCTCTTCTGTTTCGTTGAGTGAACAATTCAGCCCGCTTATTGGTATAAATGCAGCACTTAAAAACAGCATGACTACCAAATTAGAATACCGCAAACAAAGGAATATGGCGTTGAATTTATCAAGTACACAACTAATTGAAGCTACTTCCGATGAGTTTGTAGTGGGAGTGGGGTACTTGATTAAGGATTTTGATGTGATTCTCAAATTGAAAAACAACACCCAATCGCGTGTGAAGAACGATTTAAAATTAAGTGCTGATGTTTCGTATAAGGATATTAAAACCCTTTTGAGAAAGATTGATGAAAACCTAACTCAGGCTTCGAATGGTAACAAGCTTTTCAGTTTGAAAATACTTGCCGACTATGTGTTTAGTTCTAAGGTGAATATCCAAATGTTCTTCGATAGGCAAATGAGTACACCTCTTATTTCCTCTACTTTCCCTGTTTCATCTACCAACTTTGGTGTAAGCTTTAAATTTATGCTGACTCGTTAGTTTTTGTTCAAGCTTATTTTCATTATCTGAAACGAAGTTAATAATATTGAATACGTATGAATGATTATTCATATATTCATATTGTTTGATTATTTTTGTAAAAATTATTTTTTATGAACAAGAAAATTATATTCGTCTTATTAGGATTATTCATCCTAAATACAACATTCGCCCAGATATTTGAGCCTGTAAAATGGACATTTGAGCTAAAAAACACTGGAAAAACAACTGCTGAAGTTATTGTAAAAGCCAATATCGATGCTGGTTGGCATCTATACGGTTTAGACATTCCAGACAATGGACCTCGACCCACTACCATTTCTTTTGAATCAATTCAGAATGCTAAAAAAGTGGGTAAACTAGTTGGATTGTCGAAATTAAAGGAAGTCTATGATCCTAATTTCGATATGAAATTAACTTGGTATGCTAACGAAGCTGTCTTTGTGCAAAAACTAAGCTCCGAAGATGCTTCCAAAATCAGGATAAAAGGTTCAGTGGAATTTATGGTTTGTAACGACGAAAGTTGCTTGCCACCTACCAAAGAATCATTCGATTTAGGTTCAAAAGCAGTTGCTGTGGATGTGGAAACTGCTGTGATTGAAGAGCCAGTAGCTATCGTATCTGATAGTAATGCTATTGTTATTTCAGCTGACTATAAAATTATAGATTTCTGGACACCTGTAATCGGCGAACTTAAATCATTTGGAGCAGCTGAATCAAATGCTGGAAATGCTTCACTTTGGTTTATTTTTATAGCTGGATTGTTGGGTGGATTTTTAGCATTATTTACTCCATGCGTTTGGCCAATTATCCCCATGACCGTGAGTTTTTTCTTGAAACGATCGGAAAATAAATCGAAAGGTAGGAGAGATGCTTTTCTTTATGGACTTGCCATCATATTTATTTATGTAACACTCGGAATCCTAATCACATTGGTTTTTGGAGCCAGTGCATTGAATAGTATGTCGACCAATGCTGTTTTCAATTTGATATTTTTTGCCATGTTATTGCTATTTGCCGTTTCATTTTTTGGAGCGTTTGAAATTACTTTACCAGCATCATGGTCAACAAAACTAGATGCAAAAGCTGACTCAACCGCTGGATTTATCAGTATTTTATTTATGGCATTTACCTTGGTTTTGGTGTCATTTTCATGTACTGGTCCTATTATTGGAACGCTCCTAGTGGAAGTTTCATCAACGGGTTCGCTATTATCACCAGCTATTGGCATGTTAGGTTTTGCAGTAGCATTAGCCATCCCATTCACCTTGTTTGCATTTTTCCCTTCTATGCTTAAATCATTGCCTCGTTCGGGTGGTTGGTTGAATACGGTTAAAGTTGTGTTGGCATTTTTAGAATTAGCTTTGGCATTGAAATTCCTTTCAGTTGCCGATTTAGCTTACGGTTGGAGGGTCCTAGACCGCGAAGTATTCCTTTCTTTATGGATAGTTATTTTTGCTTTGTTAGGATTCTATTTATTAGGAAAAATTCGTTTTCCACACGACAGCGAAGTGAAACATTCTAGTGTGTTGGGTACATTTTTATCTATCGTATCCTTATCGTTTGCCATGTATATGGTTCCTGGACTCTGGGGCGCACCACTGAAAGCAATCAGTGCATTTTCGCCTCCACTTTATACGCAAGATTTTAATTTGTACGACGATGAAGTTCATCCTGCTTTTACCGATTATGATTTAGGAATGGCTTATGCAGCTCAAAAAGGTTTACCTGCTGTGGTCGATTTCTCAGGCTTCGGTTGTGTTAACTGTCGCAAGATGGAAGCATCGGTTTGGATAGATCCGAAAGTGAAAAACATGCTCGAAAAAGATGTAGTTTTAATTTCTTTATTTGTAGACGATAAAACTTCACTTGCTAAATCATTTGAAGTTACTGAAAATGGAAGAACGCGAACAGTAAGCAGTATTGGCGATAAATGGAGTTACTTGCAGAGAGTGAAATTTGGTTCCAATGCACAACCTTTCTACGTAATGCTCGACACCCAAGGCAAACCAATGAATAGTTCGTATGGTTTTGACGAAGATCCAGCTAATTTTATCGACTGGTTACAAAAAGGATTAACCAAATTCAAAGGAGTACAATAATCAGAAATTGATATAAATAATAAATGAAAATATTAAAGTGAGAATATGGCTCTTAGTTATATTCTCATTTTTTGTTGTCAGAATAATATAATACTACCATATTGGCTGTTCAACGAATCTTTTTTAGCTAGGTAGTTGCGGTATTATGGTAGAAAATGTTATCGAATGATTTTAGAAATCATGTAGTGGTGACATTATTTTGATTTTTACTGAATACGACATTATTTCCTTCATAATATGTATGTGAAGATATTTTCTGTTTAATACTCCTTAAAATTCCAGTATCAATTCTTAATCTTTGCCATAAACCGTTCAATTTCAATCACGACTCTATCATGTTTCCCTTTGCCAATTGTACTTCCTTTTTCATTGGTCATCTCAAACTCAAAGCTATATTTTCGATCTGTTAGTTCGATTAAGTTTGCTTTACATTCAATGGTTTCACCCACAAGACTTGCTTTTAAGTGTTCAACCTGAATAAATATTCCTACACTTGAAAATCCTTCCTTTGTGTCGATAAGTTTCATGCAAGTATTTTCAGCAAAAGCTACTAATGCCGGAGTTGAAAATACGGGTAAAAGCCCCGATCCTAAACTTTCTGCTGTTTGTTTTTCGCTAACAATCATGCTTTGTGTTAATTCTTGAATCATATTATTTGTTTGTTTTAATCCAATTCATATATTCGTTTAACTCTTTTCTGACTTCGGGTGCTAAAAATAATAACCCAATTATATTCGGAACTGCCATGGCTAAAATCAACATATCCGAAAAGTCAACCAAAGAACTTAGACTCAAAACAGAACCGAGAGCAGTGATTATTAAGAAAATAATTTGATAGAAGCGTGTGGCATAAATCCTTTTTCCAAAGGTCTTTTCAGTAAAATCTCCCACTAAGAAATCGAAACTTTTCACTCCATAATACGACCATGAAATAATGGTGGTGTAGGCAAAAAGTATGATGGTCGGAAGCAATAAATATGGAAACCAAGGTGAAACTGTTGTAAATGCTGCCGAAGTTAATTCAGTTCCAGTCAACTGTTGAGGATTATTGTAAAGTCCGGTAACTATGATAACAAGTGCCGTCATAGTGCAAATTACTACGGTGTCGATAAATGGTTCAAGTAATGCTACTATACCTTCAGTGACGGGTTTCTGAGTTTTTACAGTAGAGTGAGCAATGGCTGCTGAGCCAACTCCTGCTTCATTAGAAAATGCTGCTCGGCGAAATCCCATAATCATTACACCTACAAAACCTCCTTTGGCCGCATCGGCATTAAATGCGCCATCAAAAATAAGTACGAAAGCTTCTCCTATATTTTTGAAATTCATGGCAATAACCACCAAACACGACACAATATAAAGTATAGCCATAATGGGGAAAAGTTTATCATTTACCCTTGCAATTCCTTTAATACCACCAATTATCACGATGCCTACTAAAATAGCAATTAAAACGCCCAGCCCTAATTGATAACCTTCCAAAGCCGGAAATGTAACTATGGTTTGTGCTACAACTTGATTCGCTTGAAACATATTGCCGATTCCAAATGCACCAATAGTAGCGAATACGGCAAAAATAATTGATAATGTTTTACCAGTTTTTTTCCAACCCTTTGATGCAAAACCTTCCTTTAAATAATACATTGGTCCACCTGAAACTGAATTGTCAGGGTTGATTTTACGATATTTTACACCCAAAGTACATTCAGTAAACTTGGTGGTCATTCCTAGAAATCCAGCAACAATCAGCCAAAATGTGGCACCAGGACCACCTAAACTTATGGCTACGGCAACTCCAGCTATATTTCCTAAACCAACAGTTGAAGCACAGGCTGTAGAAATCGCCTGAAAATGAGATATTTCGCCATCGTGTCCGTCTTTATCATATTTTCCGGAAGCTAAATCTATGGCGTGTTTAAATCCACGAACATTGATGAAACGAAAATATATAGTGAAAAATATTGCAGCAAATATTAACCAAATAATAATGAATGGAATTTTTGTATCTAATTGGATTCCCATGGCAGCTATTGGATCCCAAAAAAGAATTTTATCCAAATAATAAACGATGGGTTTGAAGAAATCATTTACATTTTCACTGAATGTCAGCTTTGTTCCGTTTGCCCAAAGTGATGGATGAAAAATAAAAAGAAAGCCAATGATGAGTGTTTTTTTCATATTCAATAATTTAAATGACTGATATACAAGTGAGTATATTTTTTTTTCAAAAGTAACACAAATTATAACCGTGATTTCTTTAAGCAAATGCTATTTATATAAAAAAAACGGACACATTCAGTATCCGTTTTTTTAATTCAATTAATTATCCACAACGTGAGTAAGCACAATTGTTACAAGTTAAACAACCTTCTTGATAAACCAAGGATTTTTGACCACAATTGGGGCAAGTTTGTTCTGAAATTTGAGTTCCATCAGGAATGTATTTTTTCAAAGCTCGCTCTACTCCAACTTTCCAGGTATTAATCGATTCATTATCAAGTTGCAAACCTGATACTAATTTCAACACCTGATCGATTGGCATTCCGTAGCGTAAAACTCCTGAGATGAGTTTTGCATAGTTCCAAAATTCTTTATCAAATTTATGTGAAAGACCTTCTACCGTAGTTTTAAATCCTCTTTTGTTGGTGAATTGGAAGTCATACCTTTTATTTCCTCCTTCGTCCACTGTTTTGATAATTTTACCAGCAACTACGGTTTTTGGTAATAAAATTCCTTCCTCATCATCTGCCAATCCTGTAAAAATTTCATACGGACGACCATCTTTTAATCCTACAAAAGCAATCCATTTATCCTTGGAATTTTGAAACCG
This sequence comes from Bacteroidales bacterium, assembly GCA_038222885.1. GTDB lineage: Bacteria > Bacteroidota > Bacteroidia > Bacteroidales > Paludibacteraceae > Paludibacter. The sequence goes on from JBBRHJ010000094.1 coordinate 8,678, forward strand.
AACTACATCGCATTTTAATTCTTTTGGCCGGATAAAATGCTCTTCATCAGTTGGGAAGCAGATGATTTTCTCTTCCTTTTTTTCTTCTTTCTTCTCTGTAGAAGCAATTAAAACGCCCGATCTTGAACCATCGCGATAAACGGTAACCCCTTTACAACCACAACGCCAAGCTTCTTCGTATAATTTGCCAACAAGCTCTTCAGTTGCATCGTTTGGTAAGTTGATGGTAACACTGATTGAGTGATCAACCCATTTCTGAATGCGACCTTGCATTTGCACTTTCTTCAACCAATTTACATCATTAGCTGTAGCTTTGTAATAGGGTGATTTTTCAACCAATACTTCAATTTCTTCTTTGGAATAATACTTGGCAGTAGGGTAACCATTTGATTCCATCCAAGTTACAAATTTATGATGGAACACAACATATTCTTCCCATGAATCTCCACTTTCATCAACATAATCAATCCTAGAATTTTTATCATTTGGATTTACTTTCCGACGACGGGTATAAACTGGCATAAATACAGGTTCGATGCCAGAAGTCGTTTGTGTCATTATACTGGTTGTGCCTGTTGGAGCAATGGTTAAACAAGCAATATTGCGTCGTCCATATTCAACCATATCTTTGTATAAATCTGGGTCAGCATCGCGAAGTCGCTGAATAAAAGGATTATTTGCTTCACGTTTAGCATCGTAATGATGGAATGCACCTCGTTCTTTTGCCATTTCTACCGATGAGCGATAAGCAGCCAAAGCAACTGCTTTATGTACACTTTCGGAGAATTCAGTAGCATCATCAGTTCCATATCTGAAATTTAAAGCAGCTAACATATCGCCTTCACCAGTTGTACCAACACCAGTACGACGACCTTCTGAAGTTTTTGTTTTAATTTTTTCCCACAATTGAATTTCAGTCAATTTTATATCATCATCTTCAGGATCGGATTTTATTTTGGCTGTAATAGCTTCAATTTTTTCCATTTCCAGATCAATGATGTCATCCATGATACGTTGAGCTATCTTGACATGTTTGGAGAATAATTCAAAATCGAAATAAGCATCTGCTTTGAATGGATTTTGAACATAAGAATACAAATTAATTGCTAAAAGGCGACAACTATCGTAAGGACACAATGGAATTTCACCGCAAGGATTCGTTGAAACGGTTTTATAACCTAAATCGGCATAACAATCTGGAACAGACTCACGAATGATAGTGTCCCAGAATAAAATTCCTGGTTCGGCTGATCGCCAAGCATTATGAATAATTTTTTTCCAGATCTCGTTGGCGTTAGCTTCAGTAGTATAGGTAGGTTCGTCTGAATTTATAGGATATTGTTGCGTATATGGCGTATTATTCAAGGCAGCATTCATGAAATTATCATCAATTCTGACCGAAACATTCGCTCCAGTAACTTTGCCTGATTCCATTTTAGCATCGATAAACGATTCTGAATCAGGGTGTTTGATTGATACACTTAACATCAGAGCACCTCGACGACCATCTTGAGCCACTTCACGAGTAGAATTGGAATATCGCTCCATAAAAGGAACAATACCAGTAGAAGTTAATGCTGAATTCTTAACTGGAGAGCCTTTTGGACGAATGTGTGAAAGATCATGTCCAACACCTCCACGTCGTTTCATTAATTGTACTTGCTCTTCATCAATTTTGATAATAGCTCCATAGGAATCTGAGTCCCCATCGAAACCAATTACAAAACAATTGGACAAAGAAGCTACTTGATATTCATTACCAATTCCCGTCATTGGACTTCCTTGTGGAACTATATACTTAAAGTTCCTAAATAGCTCAAAAAGTTCATCTTCTGATATTGGATTTGCATATTTTTTCTCGACGCGTGCAATTTCTCGTGCCAATCTTCTGTGCATGTCATCGGGAGTGAGCTCATATACATTGCCAAAGGAGTCTTTCAATGCATATTTTGTAGACCAAACCATTGTTGCTAAATCATCACCCTTGAAAAATTCGAATGATGCTTTTTTAATTTCTTCTGGAGAATAAGTTTTTGTTTCCACAGTAAATAAAATTTAATATGATAATTATTAATAGGTTATAAATAGAGAATTGTTTCTAAATTCGGACTACAATATTAGACAAAATATTCTATTCAAACAAACAGATAGATTACATTATTTCCTCGCAATTATAAAATATTTCCTAAAAAAATAACTATGTACTTGATTTGTAGTGTTTAAACAAATATAAAAATGAAAAATGTTTTCCAAAATAGTTTTCAACAAAATTTTGGATATAATAAAATGATTGTTGTAAGAAAAGTTACAACATTGACAAAAAGATGTGTTAAACTATTATTTTGTAACTAAATCAGATTGATTACACCATCTTGAACCATAAATATGGTTGCTTTCTGATCTAATTGGGATAGAAGTATGTCTAAATGTTCGCGGTTGGTGTCGGTAATGAATATTTGACCAAACAATTCGCTGGAGACTAATTGAATTATTTGTTTAACTCGCTTCGAGTCGAGTTTGTCAAAAATATCATCGAGTAACAATATAGGTGGAAATTTATGTGTACGTTTTAGGAATTCAAATTGAGCCAATTTAATTGCAATCAAGAAAGTTTTATTTTGTCCTTGTGAGCCAACTCGTTTAATCGGATATGCATCGAGGAGCATTTCAAGTTCATCTTTATGAATTCCTTGAGTTGAATATCCCAAAATTCGGTCTCTTTCGCGGGTACTTTGCAGGGAAGCTTTAATGTCACGATTATCGTGTTGTGAGCAGTAGGTCAGACTTACTTTCTCGTTATCACTAGAAATTTGGGTATAAATTTTTTGAAAAACAGGAACAAATTCTTCTAAAAACAAATTTCTTTGTTCATATATATAGTTGCCATAAAAACTCATCTGCTCTTCCCAAATCTCGAACAGTGAATCATCAGTTATGTTTTCGAGCTTCAGCAACGCATTTCGCTGTTTCAACGCATTGTTGTATTGCAATAA
>JBBRHJ010000095.1:0-11666 GCA_038222885.1 Bacteroidales bacterium
ATCTTGAAATTGTCACTGAAGCGACGTCGACGACGTTCAGCGGTACTCATTTTTAATTGTTCTAATCGTGCCATAATTGTTCCACTTTTTTTGTAAATTTGTTACTTTAAAGTGGTCAACATATTTCAGGCATTGACAAGAAAATGCGACAAATTATTTTTCACGGCTTTTAAGTACAGGAACACTCCAATGATACTTAACTGCCAACACACGAACTAAAATAACAGAAGCTGCACATAATATTTGGCTCATTTCTATTGGCAATTTAAGTAAAACACAGCAATAGAAAACAACACCACCAAAAACACAGGCCAAAGCATATATGTCTTTTCTGAAAATCAACGGTAATTCATTGATTAAAATATCTCTTATTATACCACCCACTGAACCAGTTATCATTCCCATAATAATAGTTACCCAGAAAGGAAAACCAGCTTCAATACTCCGCTCAATGCCTACAACAACGAAAAGACCTAAACCAATAGCATCAAAAATAAAGAAAGCATTATTAAAACGCTTCATTTTTTGCCCCATAAGAATAACGGCTACCAACGCAATGCCCGTAATAATTATATAGGATGGTTGCAACATCCAAAAAGGAGTTACATCGAGCAATAAATCTCGAGTTGTTCCACCTCCAATAGCAGTTACCAAGCCCACTACATAAGCTCCGAACCAGTCGAATTGTTTACCTGAAGCTAGTCGAATACCACTTATTGCGAAAGCAAAAGTTCCTGTATAATCAACAATATCTATAAAATTCATATCCGTTATATTCTGGAATAAAAAAATATAGCGTATCAAAACAATTTTGATACGCTATTAATATTGTTTCTCGCAAAAATTATTTTTTTGCTGGTGCTGCTTGTGGCGCTTCTTGTGGTGCTGCTTCTGGGTTTTCGCCAAAATTAGGAGCTACTACGCCAGGTTCTGCTTTTTGAGCATTTTGATATTGGTTCTTAATCTGCGATTCGTTAGCACTAACGTCGGGTCTGTTTACTGCAACTGATGCTACTGATAAAACAATAACGAATGCTACCAAAGTCCATGTGGTTTTTTCGAGAAAGTCAGTTGTTTTACGAACGCCCATAATCTGGTTCGAAGATGAAAAACCGGCTGATAATCCTCCACCTTTTGAATTTTGTACTAATACAATCAATGTGAGTAAAATGGAAGCAATAACAATCAGAATGGTGAAAAGAATGTACATAATATGTTTATTTTTTTGAATTTATAATTACTTTTTCTAAGAATCGAATTTGGTCTGCAAAGTAAATACTTTTTTTCGGATTAATCAAATTTAATTTCTTCAATATTTCTATTGCTTTAGAGTATTCTTTCTCTCGAATCAATTTTTTGGCATTTTCTTCTGTTATTTCAGAATCGATTTCTACTTGGTCATCGCTAACTTTGAAATAATCAGGTGTCGGGATATGAACCGTATTCCGAATTTGAGGCTGTGGATCAGGGCTATTGTCGACATGTTCATGCTTTTTAAGCACTTCTTCGCGAGCAACTTTTAATCTTTCTGCCAAATTCTTCAAACTTTGCTTTGAATCGCCACCCTCTGCTTCTGTTATTTTTAACAGATCGAAGTAATTTCCACCAAATTTTGGAGTTCTTTCGTGTCTAAAAATATCAGTATTAATAATTTTTTCTGGATTAAGATAATAAAATAACCAACGATGGTCGGAATAATAAAATGCTACGTTATCGATGAACTTCTGTGAATGCACACTATTAGATAGGTGCAAAGCCTTTGCCAGCAATACTTTAGGCTGTACAAAATAGGGATAAATGGCAATGATTTCTTTCAATTCGGCAATATGTGATGCTTTTACATTTGCTGGATTCTTTACAATTGAGAGAAATTCGCTTTGGGTCATAGCAATTGATTTAAGGGTTTATTGCCATTTGGCCACTGTATCGTTGTAAATAACATCAGTTATTTCAGCAATAATATCTTTAAGAAGGTCATCCTGAATTTCATTTAGTTGACTATTGCTATCGAAAACTTGGAAAGCAGAATATTTCTTTTCAAAATCATCTTCGGGACTTTTACTGTTAGTGAACCGCACGTTTATCGTCACCGTAAGTTTGGTTTGCGAAGCATAAGTATCTGCACTAATGGCCATTGGAGTCAATTCATAATCAACGATTTCGCCCTCGATATGCATATCGCCACTTTTTTTCAGCAATTGAAGTCTTGTGCTTCTAGCATACAAATCACGTAATTTTTCTGAAAATTCCTGTGCCAAAGGAGCATAAACCAACTCAGCAGTGTTGATAAAATCAGCAATTGAAATAGACTTTGTTTTTGTATAATCTATTGACGCGCCATTGAATTTATACGCAATTGTACAAGAATTGCATAAAAAAGTAATTACTATAACTGTAACAACTTTAAGGTTCAAATTGTTAAATACACGAAGTTTATTCTTACTTCGACTACTCAATTCCATATTCTTTTATTTTACGGTATAAGGTTCGTTCGGAAATTTTTAATTCTTCGGCAGCCGATTTACGGCGACCTCTGTGTTTTTCGAGAGTCAGTTTAATCATTTGTCGCTCCATATCTTCCAAGCTCAATGTTTTTTGTATTGTATCCTCATCGTGGTATTCTTCAGCATCTTCATAGTCATCACTAACTGCGTGATCATTAACTCCATATTGATTTATATCTCGGGCAGCTGTATCTCCCATATAATCAGGTTTTGCCGAAGGTGCTTGATATATACTGTCCTTGTGTGTTAAAATTGAAGAAGGAAAATGTTTCTCCAAATCAGCTTTAACAGGCACTTGTCCTTTTATTATATCATGGACAAGTTTTTTGAGGTCATTCATATCATTTTTCATATCAAACAGAACTTGATATAAAATTTCGCGTTCGCTATTGAAAGACTTACTCTCACGCCCAGATCCGGAAAAAATAGCAGGCAGTCTCTCCATCTCATCCTTAGGCAAATAGTTCCTTAGTATAGCTGAATTTATTTCTCTTTGTTGTTCAATAACAGATATTTGTTCAGTAATATTTTTAAGCTGGCGTACATTTCCATTCCAATAATAATTGGTTAAAAGCACTTTCGCATCATCAGTAAGTTTGATAGAAGGCATGTGATACTTCTCGGCAAAATCAGATGCAAACTTTCTGAACAACAACACAATATCTTCTTTTCGCTCACGCAAAGGTGGAATGGCAATAGGCACAGTATTGAGCCTATAATACAAATCTTCACGAAATTTTCCATCGCGAGTCCCTGTAGCCATATTCATATTAGTAGCAGCCACTACGCGAACATTTGTTTTTTGAGTTTTCGATGAACCAACTTTGATAAATTCACCAGCTTCGAGCACTCGTAACAAACGCACTTGGGTTGAAAGCGGCAATTCACCGACTTCATCTAAGAAAATTGTTCCTCCATCGGCTACTTCAAAATATCCTTTTCGGTCGGCAGTTGCTCCAGTAAACGAACCTTTTTCGTGTCCAAATAGTTCCGAATCAATAGTTCCTTCGGGAATTGCACCACAGTTTACAGCTATATAAGGGCCATGTTTGCGGTGACTATAATGATGAATAATCTGTGGAAAATTCTCTTTTCCCACACCACTTTCTCCTGTTATCAAAACCGACAAATCGGTGGGAGCTACCTGAACTGCAATATCAATGGATCTGTTCAGCAAATCTGATGTTCCAATAATTCCGAAACGTTGCTTTACTGCTTGAATTTCCGTAGGTTGCATATTAATAATTGTGTTTGAACTGAAAATTTGACATAGACTGACAAAAATAACAAAAAAAACAGAAAGCTAGCTTTCAAAGCACTAATTATTACCAAATCTTAGATTGAAGACCGCTGTTATTTAGTTTTTTTACAATTCCAACTCCTTTTCTACTGTGTTTGTTTGTTGATTTTCGAGATAAACAGTCTGTGTTGGGAAAGCAAAGTTCAGTTGAGCCTCATTGAATGCTCTTAGAATTTCCATATTGACATCCGAAGGAACCATCATAATGTCAGAACCTTTTTTAACCCAAAAAATAAATTTAACCTCCATGTAAAAACTTGCAAAACTGCTAAAAACTGCTATAACTTCGGTATCCACTCCTTCAATTTTGTTTGGCATATTTCGCAAAATCGACATTGCTTGATTCATCTTTTCAGGAGTTGTATCGTAGGTCAACCCAATATTCATAAGAACCCGACGCATAGGTTCCTCAGTAATGTTTTCAATGGAAGCCTCCACTATTTTATAATTAGGAATGGTTACCAAACGCCTTTCCAAGGTACGAATACGCGTACTTCTAATCCCAATATCCTCAACAAAACCATCAAAACCATCTACTTTGATACGATCACCAATACGGAATGGGCGATCACTAAAAATTGTTATTCCACCAAAAATATTTTTAATAGTATCCTGAGCAGCCAACGCAAAAGCCAACCCACCTATTCCTAAACCGGTAATTAAAGCACCTACATCCACACCAACATTACGTAGTGCCATCACTACCCCAATTACCCAAATAACACCTAAAACTGTACGTCGAATAATTGGCAATATTGTGTTATCTAAGTACTTATGAGAATTTTCGTCGGCCGCTGCAGGAACAATATATTCCTCTATTAAAGCATTCACAAACCTGACAATAAACCAAGTAATATTTAATACGATGAGAAATTGATATGATTTTGCGAAGAAAGCATCAACGTCCGGATGTAATTCCAATCTACTGGCAGCTATCCAAATGGCAAGCAACATAATTCCCAACAAAACAGGAGCTTCGAGCATCAAAAATAGAATATCGTCGAGCCTATTATTGGTTTTCTGAGTTAGTCGCTTAATTAGATGTTTATTAATAAGTACAATTACTTTATTCAACAAAACTGCTCCAACAATAATTGCAAGTGAAAAAATCCAATTTTGTAAGGTATTTCCGTAATATATTTCTGAAAACATAAGTATTTTTTTTAAATTAAAACAAGCAGGGATTTAGGTAATCCAACTAAAAATTAAAACTAACAGCATCGCTAGGCATTCGCCAATCGCCTCTTGGCGAAAGATTTATAGAACCAACCTTAGGACCATCGGGCATACACGATCGCTTAAATTGTTGTGAAAAGAATCGACGAACAAAAACTTTCAGCCATTTTTCAATAGTTGCCTTGTCATAATCTTCTGCAAAAGCATGTTGTGCCAAGAAGAAAATCTTTTCGGGCGAAAATCCAAAACGGACAAAATAATACAGAAAGAAATCGTGAAGTTCATAAGGACCAACCAAATCTTCTGTCTTTTGCGAAATTTTACCATCTTCGTCGGCTGGCAATAATTCGGGACTGACGGGCGTATCAAGCACATCCTGCAAGATATTTTTTGAATCAGCATCCAATTCTTGCGATACCCAATCCACTAAATACCTTACCAAAGTTTTGGGAATGCCACTATTCACAGCATACATCGACATGTGGTCGCCATTGTAAGTAGCCCATCCCAAGGCCATTTCCGATAAATCGCCAGTACCAATAACGAAGCCCTGATGTTTATTGGCCAAATCCATTAAAATTTGTGTACGTTCGCGTGCTTGAGTATTTTCGTATGTTACATCTTTAACCGATATATCATGTTCAATATCAGCAAAATGCTGTAAACATGCTTTTTCAATTGAGATTTCGAGCAAAGTAATGCCCAATGATTTCATTAAGTTCAAGGCATTGTTGTAAGTGCGCGAAGTAGTACCAAAACCAGGCATCGTAACTCCCAAAATCCTTTTGCGATCGAACCCTAACTTATCGGCAGTTTTTATACAAACCAACAACGCAAGCGTAGAATCCAAACCACCAGAAATACCTACAACCAAAGTCTGAGATTTGGTATGCAACCAGCGTTTCGCCAAACCACCCACTTGTATCGAGAAAATCTCTTCACAACTTGCATCTCTCTGATGGAGGGAAGGAACAAAAGGATGTTTATTAAAAACTCTTGTTAAATCAAAATCTACAAAATGTGCTTCATCAATTTTAACTGTCTGATATTCAACATTACTAATCTCATTTGTGAAATTTGTATTTCTGATTCTATCAGCCCGCAATTTCTCTATATCTATTTCAGAAACAATGAGTTGAGCATCAAATGAAAAACGCACCGATGAAGCTATTATTTGACCATTTTCGGCTATAATTGCATTACCAGCATACACTACATCGGTTGTCGACTCTCCATGTCCAGCCGAAGAGTAAACATAAGCAGCATTACAGCGAGCTGATTGTTGCTCAATCAATTTTCTCAAATATTGATGCTTGCCGATCAACTCATTGGAAGCTGAAAGATTAAAAATCACTTCTGCTCCATGAATTGCATGTTGCGAGCTGGGTGGAATTGGCACCCAAAGATCTTCGCAAATCTCAATGGCAAAAGAGAAGCTTCCATCATTGAATAAAATATTAGTGCCAAAGGGAACGGTTTCGCCAGCAATAGTAATCTCATTTACAGCCAATTGTTTAGCAGAACTAAACCAACGTTTTTCGTAAAATTCATTATTATTAGGTAGATGAGTTTTAGGTACAACTCCCAAAATTCGTCCTTTTTGAAGAACAACCGCCACATTAAAAAGTTGATTACAATGGCGAATAGGCATACCAATAATAACAACTGCCGAAGTTTTGTATGTGATTAATTGTAAGTCTTTTAAAGCTTGCTCGGCATCAGACAGCAATTGTTGCTGGAAAAACAAATCCGCACAAGTGTAACCCGTAATGGAAAGTTCAGGAAAACAAACCACCTGCACCTTTTCGTCCTCAGCCTTTTGAAGTAATTCGGCAATTTTGCTGACATTAAAAGCACAATCGGCCACCCTTAATTCAGGAATTGCTGCCGCAACGCGAATAAATCCTTTGTTCATAATTACAGTTGGTTTAAATAGTTTGAAAGTTAATTTCTTTTGTTTCCTTAGCTCTGCTTTCGCTTATTCCTCTACCTTCTTAACCAATTCAATGCTTCATTTGTTATTCCATTGAACCAATCGACTTCATTATCTGTCGAGTTTGCCAATTCATTTGAACGCTCGAAAAATCGTTGAACGTGTTTTGGTTCAGGAATATAATTAACATTGTGTGAGTCCTCAACCATTTTAATAAAAACACTCAATGGTAATGGAACTATTGTAGAGATCCCTCCATAATATTGAATTCTCATTTTGTGCAATGCGTAAAAATGAGCTTTACAAGAATCATTTATTTTAGGTGCTATGAATAAGCAGTAAGCAGGTTTTTCAGTTTCTTTCTTGTATTTTGCTAGGTGTCTTGTAACAGGTTCTCCTTCAGATTCATATTGTTTTTGTCCACTTTGCATAGTAACTTCAACAGTCAAACCAAAATCACCAAAATCACACACAATATCAGCCATATTGCCCTGAGCTGTTGACATCGGATTACCAAAGTCATCAAATTTTAGATTTGCCTTAATAATTCCACCGTCCAACATTGACATTGCTCGCCAAGTGTTCCATTCTAACATTAATGGTGTGTCGTAAATAGAATTGGCAATTATTTGTTCAAAAGTAGTATTTACTTCTTCAAATTTTCGGAAATCTTTTAATGCTAAAACTTGTTCGGTAAGAATTTGCTCTTTTCTATTTTCCAACTCGTCTGCAAATATATTTTTAAGTTCTAATAATGTTGCATTCTTTGGTATTTGGAGTTGTGGAAATTCAGTCTGAATTTTTTGTTCGAGTAATACTCTATTATCAGTTAATAAAGTTGGAATTTGAGGATTACCAAGATAACTAACATACTCATATTCGTTATCAATAAAACAAGGTTCTCTTTCTGTATTTTGAAGGAAGTAATCAACTTCAAGTATTTTTTCAGAAGCAATAGAAATTGATTTTCCTATATGCGAGATATTTACAAATCCTGTTGCTCTCAAATATCGAACACAGGCATCAGCATAGTCACGCATATTACTTGATTTTGTTTTCAAGAATTTCGTAATTGAAGCATCATTTGTTTCCCTTGTTAAAGTGCTACCGGAAATAATTTCTGCACTGTAAATACTCCGTAGTTCTCTATCAAAGTAATCAGTACGAAATGTTTTGTAATTTCCTTCATTCTGTGCCTTTGCAATTCTGAATTGATTAATTTTTTTAACTACAACATCAAACTCCCTGAAGTCGACTAACTGCAATCCAAAAATTCTCAACTCATCAAATTTCAATGAACCGAAGTGTCTAACCAGACGAAATAATTCAAGATAAGGTTTAACCCAAAAATTAGCTGAATTAACACTTGGTTTATGATATGGAGAAGGAACTTGAAACTTTATTAATTGTCTTAAAAATATTTCCTCCTTGCGTTTTGAGTTTACCAATTCTTTACCCGCTAAAGTTAGTTGAATTGTAGGAGAAAGAACGACAAAACCTAATGCCTTTGGGGCACGAGTTATTCGATCTCTCGCACTAAATGCAGGGTCATTTGCACCTTCGCCATTGAAATAGTTTTCCTCTCTCAATAGCTCCATAAATGATCTTTGCGTTTCCGTATTCCATTTGTGTCCTGAAAAGTGGGTGTGTAATAGGCCAATTTCAGGTATCATTTTAGCTGGCGTCCTTGGGGAGGTAGTAACGAAAATTACTTTACTATCTATTCTTGCCATAAATTATTAATAAGTTACGTTTTCTGAAGATAATGAAAAAAGAGTTTGATCAATTGTGCCATAATTAGAAACTAGAATATGAGTTGCTATTGATTTGAAACGATTTTTTATATTAACAGAATAAGTTTTCCCATATTCCCCAATAATTAAATCTCCGTACAATTTCTCTGTTAATGGTGTTCTACCAATTACAAGAAGCCCCTTACATTTCAAACTTCTAAAATCTTCGGCAAGTGCAATATGGCTATCATCATTAAATCCATCTTTATATTCCTCATTTCCATAGTCCGAAAAAACACAATCATACGGAGGGTCAAGAAACATAAAATCATCATTTTGTGCCATCTCAAAAATTTTCTTATAATCATAATTAAATATCTCTGTTTTAGATAATAGTTTTACATGATTTTCTGTAATTAAGGAAGTATTTAAGTTTGCATATCGACCAAATGGTACATTGAACTCGCCCTTTGAATTGTACCTAATCATTCCTGAATAGGCAGTTTTATTAATAAAAAAATAAAGTAAAGCATCAGAATATATCTTTTCTGTCAAATCATTGAACATTTGACGAATTGAGTAATATAAATCTTCGTTTTTGTCCTCAACTCTTTTTTCTGGACTCTTCTGTTTTAATTCATCAAACTTTCTACGATTTTGCATATAAAGTTTTTCAATTTCATCAAGCTCTGTTCGTAAAGTAGGATAATCTGATTTGACACCATTATAAAATGCTATTAACTTTGAGTTTATGTCATTTATTATAGCGTTTTTTGGCTCCAAATGAAAGTATAATGCACCACCTCCAAAGAATGGTTCAATGTACCTACCTTTATAATTGGGTATCTGTTTCTCAATATGTTGTATTTCAGAAGATTTTCCTCCTCTGTATTTTATTAATGGCTTCATGGTTTTTGCTTATTTATGTTTATACTCAACAAAACTCTCTTGCACGATATTTAAAACTTTCTCAGCATTTTCTTCGTCTTTTACAACTAAATAAACCTGATCAGCAAGCCATAAATTCAAAAGGTCTTCATAATTAGTTTGTAATAGATTTGCAAGGGTAGAAACGTGTTCTCGTTTTGCACGTCTATCCCCTCTCTCTATTTTGCAATAGGTAGCAGTATCAATTTCTAAAGCAGCAGCTAATAACCTTTGGGGCATTTGAAGGCCCTCTCTCAATTGTTTAATTTTTTCAGAAAACATAGTATTGAATATATTTGTCTTGACATATTTTGGCAAATATACAAAATTAATTTTATTTCTTGATACGATTATTAATTATTATTTCCACAAATCGTAAATTAGGTACATTTCATCATTTTTTTTGGTTGTACTACCTAATTTTTCAATTCCTATTCCTCCACCTTCTCCATATCCCCCAAATGTATCTCCAACGATTTAGCTGAAATTCTAATTTCGGCAACTGTCAAACTCAACGAAACAATTAGTAAGCCCAGCGCAATTCCAAAAACATAAACGGCTAAAATTTGCCAACCTACATAAATCATAAACATAGTAGCCACGCAAAGCAATAAACTGGCAACGCCGAACAACTGCATATTTCGGGTTAGGTACAATCGCCTTCTGAGATTTAGAATTTGGGCTTTGGTAACTGCTGACTTATGTTCCATATATTGATCTTTTAGCGTTCTAACCAATTGAGCATAAGACAAAAATCGATTGGTATAAGCCAATAACAACAAGGAAATTGCTGAAAACAGAAAAGTGGGCGTTATCAGGGTAAGTTCTTCCATACGAGTGATTATTTGATATAATTCTTTATAATTCAAATAGAATTGCAAAGATAACTATTCTTTTTTTAATCAATAGAAAGCTCCGAGATGAAAAAAAACCCGGAATGCAAAATTACAGTCCGGGCAATTAGTATTTTGGTATCTATTATGGCTAAAAATACGCAAACATAGATATTTTTAGCCACTGCAAAATAAATCAACTAAACTTTTCAGCGTGAATTTGTCCGCTTACTTTACGTGTATGCTCAATAAAACCATCTCCTTCAAGATGTTCTATCATTCCATTCACCATATTAGGATTACCACAAAGGAAAATGTGTGTATTTTCGGCAGTTGGTTTAAAGCCCCATAATTTTTCAACTGAACCATCTTCCCAAATTTCCTGAATAAATTCTGTTCTGCCTTGCCATGGAGAAAATTCTTTTTGCGGAACAGTAATTGTAGGAATATAACGGAAACGCGGTGAAAGGCTTTGCAACAAATTCAATTCAGAAGAATAGCCCAAATCCCATGAATTGGACGCACCATGAATTACCAATATATTGCCTTTTCGGTGTAGCGCATCGGTACGTAACATACTCATATAAGGTGCTACACCAGTACCAGTACCAATTAATACAATATTTTGATCCTCAGCAATTTGGTCAAGTGTAAACATACCTACAAACTTGCTACCTAACCATATTTTATCACCGATATTCAAGTTAAATAGGCGTGGGGTGAGTGATCCTGAATGTACCAAAGTGATGTATAGTTCAACATAATCCTTTGATAGATTAGATGATGCTACAGAATAAGCTCTTTTAATTAACTTTTCCGGATCTGGTTCAACGGGTTCTTCGGTAGCTTCGGCACATTTAGTACTTGTTGGCGGCAAAGCTATGGCAACGAACTGTCCTGGTTTGAAATCAGGTAATTCCCAACCCAGCGGAGCAATCCGAAACACTTTCATAATTGGCGAAACTTGCACAACTTGTTGTACAATGGCATTTAAATCTTCCATAAAACTAATTCTTGAATATTATATATCTAATTGATTTGATTTCTTGCAATATAAACTAATTCTACTTTGACAGATTAACAATAAATTCAAAAAAGAATAGAACGCTGATTAACGCTGATTTAGCGGATAAAAAAATGGATAAGAATTTCGACAAGTCGAAATGATTCTCAATCAACCATTGTCTTATCAGTCATGCTTGCATGACTTAAATCCGTATTAAATCCTTAAAATATTATCCGCTAACATCCGCTTAATCC
>JBBRHJ010000096.1:0-11537 GCA_038222885.1 Bacteroidales bacterium
TTTACTAAAATAATATCCTATGTCATTTATTGCCGAAAGAGTCCAAATCGAAGGTTTAACATTCGATGATGTCTTATTAATTCCCGCCTATTCGAATGTACTTCCACGCGATGTAGATTTGTCAACCCGTTTTTCACGCCGCATAGAACTTAAAGTACCCATCATTTCGGCTGCCATGGACACCGTAACTGAGGCAAAAATGGCTATTGCTATTGCCCGAGAAGGAGGCATCGGAGTTATTCATAAAAACATGCCTATTGCCGACCAAGCCAAACAGGTTGAAATTGTGAAACGTGCTGAGAATGGAATGATTTCCAATCCTGTAACAATTCACAAGGGAGCTACAGTAGGAGATGCTTTGGCTTTGATGGCCGAATATAAAATTGGAGGAATTCCAGTAGTTGATGAGGAACTTATTTTAGTGGGCATTGTTACGAATCGTGATTTGCGTTTTCAACGTAATATGAGCACTAAAATTGACGATGTTATGACTAAGGAAAACATTATTACGACTTCACGCTCTACTAATCTGGAAGAAGCTGCCGATATTTTACAACAATACAAAATTGAAAAGCTTCCCGTAGTTGACAAGGACAACAAATTGGTTGGACTGTTGACTTATAAAGACATTACTAAAGCCAAAGACAAGCCAATGGCTTCGAAAGACCCACAAGGCAGACTAAGAGTAGCAGCTGGTGTTGGCGTAACTGCCGATGTTTTCGACAGAATAGAAGCTCTGGTTAACGCAGGAGTCGATGCCATTGTGATTGATACAGCTCATGGACATTCTCAAGGAGTAATTGACACCTTGATCGAAGCAAAAAAACGTTACTCTGAGATTGATTTTATTGTTGGTAATATAGCCACAGGGCAAGCTGCACTCGCATTGGCAAAAGCGGGAGCCGATGCTGTCAAAGTTGGTATAGGTCCAGGTTCTATCTGTACTACTCGTATTATTGCCGGAGTAGGTATGCCACAATTATCAGCCATTTATGAAGTGGCTAAAGCATTAAAAGGAACTAACATTCCTGTAATTGCCGATGGTGGAATCCGTTATTCTGGCGACATAGTGAAAGCCTTGGCTGCCGGTGCATATACTATTATGGCAGGTTCATTATTGGCAGGTGTTGAAGAGTCTCCAGGCGAAACTATTATTTTCAATGGTCGTAAATTCAAATCATATCGGGGAATGGGTTCGCTCGAAGCTATGGAAAAAGGCTCAAAAGACCGCTATTTTCAAGATGGAGAAGCTGATATGAAGAAATTAGTTCCCGAAGGAATAGCTGCACGTGTTCCCTTCAAAGGCTCACTTTACGAAGTTGTTTATCAGATGATTGGAGGACTTCGTGCAGGTATGGGATATTGTGGTGCTGCTACTATCGGTGATTTGCATCAAGCCAAATTTACAAGAATTACCAATGCTGGTGTTGCCGAAAGCCATCCTCATGATGTATCGATTACAAGTGAAGCACCAAATTACAGTCGAGGCGAGTAAATGTTAAATCAATTTAAAACTTACAGAAATACACACATAAATAAATAACATTGCAAGTATTTCTACGTTATACACTCTTGCATTGGCATTTTTAAGTATTATATTCAATTTTCAGTATCTTAAAGAATTCATCATTATTAATTATTTATGAAATCAATTTCTATTAATTTAATTGCCTTTTTCGTGTTTTCGGCAACAATGTTTGTACAGGCAGCCGATCCGGTTTTAATGAAAATCAATGGGAAACCAGTTTTGAAATCGGAGTTTGAATATATTTATAACAAGAATAATTCAAACAATTCATTGGACAAAAAAACACTTGATGAGTATGTTGATTTATTCGTTAATTTCAAGCTCAAAGTGGAAGAAGCTAAAACGCAAGGAATTGACACAACAAAATCGTTTATCAACGAGTTAGCTGGGTATCGCTCGCAACTTACTAAGCCTTACTTAACAGACGCTAAGGTGGACGAAAAGGTTTTGCAAGAAGCTTACGATAGGATGAAGGAAGATGTGGAAGTTAGCCACATTCTGATTCGCATTCCGCAATCGGCTGCACCTGCTGATACCTTGGTAGCTTGGAAGAAGATTAATGCCATTGCCAAACGGTTAGAAAAAGAAGATTTTGCTAAAGTAGCTAAAGCAACTTCCGAGGACGAATCGGCTGAACAAAACAGTGGTTATATTGGCTGGATATCCTCTTTCCGTACTGTTTACCCTTTTGAAACTATGGCTTATAATACCAAAGTGGGTACTATTTCTAAACCAGTCCGTACAGCATTTGGCTATCATATTATCAAAGTACAAAACAGAAGAAACAGCTTGGGTGAAGTATTGGTATCGCACATCATGCGTTTCACCGCTCAGGGAGATGATAACAAAAACAAAGCTGCCAAAATAACTATCGATTCACTTTATAAGGCGATTAACGATGGTGGTGATTTTGGAAAGTTAGCTTCTGAATTATCTGAAGATCGTGGTTCGGCAACTAAAAATGGCGAATTGCCATGGTTTGGTGCAGGACGCATGGTTCCTGAATTTGAAACTGCTGCATTCGCTTTGAAAAACAAAGGCGACATTTCCGCTCCTATTCAATCGGCTTATGGCTGGCATATTATCAAACTATTAGACAAAAAAGGAATAGAATCTTACGAAGCTTTGCGTACCGATCTAGAACAAAAAGTGAAACGCGATGAAAGAGCTAATTTTGGTCTGAAATCATTCGTTACAACACTTGCAAAGGAATATAATCTTACGGTAAACAATCCAAATTTGGATGAATTCTCTAAATTGTTGAATAACAAATCTATTTCTGACTCAGTATATTTAGTTGAAATATCGAAACTCGACAAACCATTGTTTACGTTTGCCAATAAACAATATTCTCAAGGAGAATTTGCTGAATATCTAAAAAAGAACAATCAAAACGATAACGGTATTTCTGTTAACGCTATTAAAGAAAAATTCGATGCTTATATCGAGAAAGAATTAATGGCTTACGAAGACAGTCAGTTAGAAAACAAACATGATGATTTTAGATTCTTAATCAACGAGTACCACGATGGAATTTTACTTTTTGAGATTAGTAATAATGAAGTTTGGGAAAAGGCATCGAAAGATACCGAAGGTTTGAACAAATACTTTAACAGCCATAAATCGGACTACAAATGGGAAAAACCTCATTATAAAGGACGAATTATTTATTGCAAAGATAAATCGACTTTAAAAACCGCTAAGAGTCTTGTAAAAAACTTACACAATGATTCTATTGACAAATACCTACGTAATAGGTTGAACGATAGCATTCAATACGTAAAAATTGAAAAGGGAATTTTTGTTGAAGGCGAAAATAAAGCTGTTGATAAATATGGTTTCAAACTAAAAAAAGCCGAATATACACCAACTGAAGAATATCCTTATATTTTTGCATTAGGGAAAAATCTGAAATACAGTCCAGAAGATTACTCGGATGTTAGAGGGTTGGTAACAGCTGATTATCAAGAATATTTGGAGAAAGAATGGATAGCTGCCTTACGCAAAAAATACACGGTGGAAGTAGATCAAAATGTATTAAAAACAGTAGAAAAGAATTGAGCAGGTTTCTGATTTCAAAAGTTTAAATTTTTAATAGAAGGAGTTGCTTTTTAAGTAACTCCTTTTTTTTCTAAAATGCTACAATAGTTTGATATAATCAATAATATTACGGTCGAATAATTAACTTTTTGTATCTTTGTGCCCTTAATCATTAGTAGGATAAATATTTATGTCAGGATTTGGTAAATGGATTGGTGGAGGCTTAGGTTGGACGTTTGGTGGACCCATTGGAGCGTTGATAGGCTTTACAATTGGCTCTTTGCTCGACGAGTCAAGTAGTACTTCTTTAAAAGTAACAAGTACTCAAAACGAACAAAAGACCCAAGAGTCTGATTTTAAAATGAGTTTGTTAGTTTTAGTGGCTTGTATTATGAAAGCCGATGGCAATGCCAGCAAATCAGAATTGAACGTTGTAAAGAGATTTTTGGTTGCAAATTTTGGCGAACAAGGAGCCATAGAAGCCTTACAGATATTAAAAAGCTTACTGAATCAACCCATTGATGTGCGTGAGGTTTCCATGCAAATTAATCGATATATGAATTATTCAGCCAAGTTGCAACTCATTCGTTTTTTGTTCGATGTAGCTTATGCCGATTCCTTTATTCATCCTGCCGAAATAGCAATGATTCAGGAGGTTTCAAATATATTTGGTATATCCCAAGCCGATTTCGTTTCAATAAAAGCACCATTTACCAAACAAACTGATACCAATTGGGCTTATAAAACGCTCGAAATAGAACCTGCTGCAACTGATGAAGAACTAAAAAAAGCATATCGGCGTATGGCCATGAAATATCATCCCGACAAAGTGAATGACTTAGGAGATGACGTAAAAAAATCGGCTACTGAAAAATTCAGATCGATTAACGAGGCATACGAAAACATTAAAAAATCACGAGGCATCAAATAAATATGAGTGGTTATGAGCAATTTAGTAATTATTAGATCGTTTAGTAATTCAACAGATTACGAAATGGCTAAGTCATTCCTCGAATCGTATGGAATAAAATGTTTTGGGCAAGACGAGATTACCAATCAAGTTTACATTGGGAATGCCAACGGAGGTGCAAAACTTCAAGTTAAAACTGAGGATGTAGAGGAAGCAGTTCGCTTACTTATGGAAGCTGGATATTTGAAGGAGAGTGATTTTGAGCCAACAACTGCAATAAAATGGATAGACAATATTCTATCGAAATTCAGGAATAAAAACAATTAAACAAGCGGCGTAGAAATTCATGGCTGAAATACAGATGAAAAAGTTGGCGAAGGAAACAGCCATCTATGGAGTGAGTAGCATATTGGGAAAATTTCTCAATTGGTTATTAGTTCCGTTATACACCTATTTACTTGACAGTTCGGCTGATTATGGCGTCGTAACTAATCTCTACTCGTGGACAGCTTTATTGCTCGTGGTACTTACTTATGGCATGGAAACTGGGTTTTTCCGGTTTGCCAATAAAAACAGAGAAAAATCCGATGAAGTCTACTCCACTACCCTACTCTCAATAGCTGTCACTTCACTAATTTTTGCACTATTTTGCATATTCTTTTCGCAAGATATTGCCAATGCGTTAGGATACCAACAATATCCTGAATATGTTTCCATGATGGGCGTGGTAGTTGCTATTGATGCATTTGCCTCTATTCCTTTCGCTTACCTCAGGTTTATTAACAGACCAATCAAATTTGCAACCATCAAATTTCTGTATGTTGCACTCAATATTATTTTCAATCTTTTCTTTTTAGTAGCTTGTCCATGGTTAGAAAATCATTTTCCTACATCAATTAGTTGGTTTTACAATCCCAATTATGGAGTAGGATATGTATTCGTATCGAATATATTGGCCACTGTAATTCAGACACTTGCACTATTACCTTACATTATTCATGTTAAGTACAAGCTTGACTTCACTTTATTAAAAAGCATACTTCGTTACTCACTTCCACTGTTGATTCTTGGAATTGCGGGTATTATGAACCAAACGCTCGACAAAATTTTATACCCATTCCTAAAACCTGGTGTGGAAGGAGCAGCTGAACTTGGTATTTACGGAGCCACATCCAAAATTGCATTAGTAATGCTTATGTTTACACAGGCCTTCAGATATGCTTACGAACCATTCATTTTTTCTCAACATAAAGACAAAAATAGCATTTCAGCTTACGCTGATGCCATGAAATTTTTTGTAATTTTTTCGCTTTTGATTTTCTTAGGAATGATGTTATATTTGGATATATTCAAATTTATCATTCAAAAAGATTATTGGGAGGGATTGAATATAGTCCCGATTGTGCTGGTTTCCTTTATTTTTCAAGGCATATTCTTCAACTTGTCACTCTGGTATAAATTAACTGATAAAACCATGTATGGAGCTTGGTTTTCGATATTGGGGACAACGATAATAGTTGTAGGAAACATAGTACTAGTACCAAAATTTGGTTATACTGGTTCAGCTTGGTCAGCTTTTGCTTGTTATTTTGTCATTATGTTGGTTTCTTATTATTTTGGACAAAAATACATGCCAATCAAATACGATTTAAGGACCATTGGCTTGTACACTTTACTTACTGTTGCGTTATTTATCATCAATATATTCATAGTAACTCCATATCCAGCAGTCAATTACGCATTAAAAACCGTATTGTTGTCAATTTTCCTTTTTATACTTGTTAAGCGCGATTTTCCATTAAACATTATTTCAATCGTAAACCGTATTTTTAAACGATAAAACTCTATTTAAAATGAAATTTGTAGAAAGCTGTAATAATATTTTCGAGCAATCAATAATTGACTATCATAAAACTGATTTTATTGATACTGAAATTCAACAACCTTATCCACACCAAAGCATTTCGTATTATCTATACCTCAAAAACTGGATTGATACCGTACAATGGCATCTTGAAGATATTATCAGAAATCCAGACATCGACCCGTCAGAAGCACTTTTACTTAAAAGGAGAATTGACAAATCGAATCAGGATAGAACTGATTTGGTGGAACTAATCGACAGTTATTTCTTATATTTATACAAAAATGTGGAGGTTGATGAATCCGCAACTCTCAATACTGAAAGTCCGTCTTGGTCCATCGACCGGTTATCAATTCTTCATCTGAAAATATTTCACATGCGTCAGGAAGCAGAACGCACAGAAGCATCCGAATCGCAAAGGACGCAATGTAGCTCAAAATTAGCTATATTGTTAGAGCAAAGGGAAGATTTATCACTTGCCATTCAGCAACTTATTGATGATATAGAGCAAGGTAAAAAAAGGATGAAAGTGTACAAACAAATGAAAATGTACAATGACCCAGCGCTGAATCCAGTATTATACGGCGGCAAACGTTAATTATAGAAAAACACTTTCACTCAAAATAGATAAATGTCTAAAATACTCATTATCAGATTTTCGGCTCTTGGAGATGTAGCTATGACTGTTCCAGTCGTAGCTTCTTTTGCCTTGCAATATCCAGAGCACGAGCTTGTAGTATTGAGTAATCAAGCATTTAAACCACTTTTCGATCAATTAGCTCCGAACATTAGTTTTATGGGAGCTGATTTAAAAAATTCTCATAAAGGTGTAATAGGTTTGAGTCGTTTATTTTATTTGCTTCGCAAAGAAAAATTTGATTATATTGCTGATTTACATGGCGTTTTACGTACATATTATTTTCGACTACTTTTTACTTTAGTAGGTGTGAAGGTTGCCAGAATAGATAAAGGTAGACCTGAAAAAGCAAAACTTCAACGTCAAAAAAACAAAGTACTTCAACCACTTCGCAGTAGCTTCAGTCGATATATAGAAGTATTTAAAAAGCTTGGTTTTGATCTAAATTTTTCGTTAGATCTTAAATTTCATTATGACAGAAACCAAGCAATCAATAACTTTGAAAAGCATCCTAATGAAATTTGGATAGGAATAGCCCCTTTTGCAAAGCATGTAGGTAAAATTTATCCACTTACTCTGATGCAGAAAGTTATTTCTCATTTTTCGAAGCAACAAAATATAAATCTACTCATTTTTGGGGGTGGTGATACTGAACAAGAGGTTGTTGACGAATGGGTACAAAAATACCCACATCTTGTTTCGGTAGTGAATAGATACAGACTCGAGGATGAATTAACATTGATGAGCAAATTGGATGTAATGTTGTCCATGGATTCAGCGAATATGCATTTAGCCTCTTTGGAGCGTATTCCGGTAGTTTCAGTTTGGGGCGCTACTCATCCTTATGCTGGTTTTATGGGTTGGAACCAAAGTACCGAAAATGCAGTACAGGTAGAATTAAGTTGTCGCCCATGCTCTATTTATGGCAATAAACCTTGTTTTAGAGGCGATTATGCTTGTATGAACCTAATAGAACCAGAGCAAATAATCAATAAGATTGACAATATCATCAGAAAAAAATGACCATAGGAATAATAATTTCAACATATAATAACCCTGCTTGGCTCGAAAAAGTATTTTGGGGCTATATGTTCCAAAGCCGATCCGCTGACGAGATAGTGATAGCGGATGATGGCTCAAATTCCGAAACTAAGGCGATGATTGATAAATATAGTCAAATACTCCCTATTAAACATGTGTGGCATGAAGATAATGGTTTTCAGAAATCAAGAATTTTAAATAAAGCCATACTTACTTCCACGGCTGAATATCTTATTTTTACAGACCAAGACTGTATTCCTCGGGAGGAATTTATAGCTATGCACGAAAAATATTCAGAAAAAGGATATTTTTTGTCGGGAGGATATTTTAAATTACCAATGGATATAAGCCAGATTATAAAAACATATAACGTTGAAAATCAAAATTGTTTTGATTTAAAATGGCTTAGATCAAAACAATTAGCTTGTAATTTTAAATGTTCTAAACTTATCCGGAATAATTATTTTACAAGATTTATGAATTTTATTACACCTACTCGTGCAACGTGGAACGGTTGTAATGCATCAGGGTGGAGATATGATGTTCTCAAAGTAAATGGTTTTAACGAGTCGATGCAATATGGCGGGCAAGACAGAGAATTTGGAGAGCGTCTTTTTAATTTAGGAGTGAAATCAAAACAGATCCGCTATTCGGCCATAGTGGTTCATTTAGACCATAAACGTCCGTACAAAACCAAGGAATCGATAGACAAAAACGTGAAAATTCGGAAAGAAACACGCAGAACTGGAATTATTGAAACTCCACAAGGTATTAAGCAATTATAAATAATGCTGTAATAAAAAATCGGAATCTTATTAAAATACTTCTTATCCACAGACTAGTAGCACATTAAGAAAAGCTATGCCTTACAAAACATCCATTATAGTATCGGTCTACAAAAATGTACGATTTCTGAAAGTTGTTTTAGATTCGTTGAAACTCCAAACCGTGAAAAACTTTGAAATTATTATTTCGGAGGATGGTTGTTCTGAACAGATGAGTACATTTATTGAAAATTTTGCTTTTGAGCATGATTTTTTGCATTTGACCCAAGAGGATTTGGGCTGGCGGAAAAATAGAGCTATGAATAGAGCCATCGTTGCTTCGAAATCCGATTGGCTGATATTTATCGATGGTGATTGTGTTTTGCATCCTCGTTTTGTAGAAATGCACTTACGATATGCCACAGAGAATAGAGTTTTAGGAGGAAAAAGAGTGAAATTGAATCCTTCATTGACGCAAATCTTATTGGAAAATGTTTCTAATTTTCAACAGATTCAGAAACAATTGATATATAGACTTTTTTCCAATAAAAAAGGAATTGGATTTATAGAGGAAGGCATTTTCTTAGCACCAGATAGATTATTTGGATTTATCCCTAAAATCCGTAAAATAAATCATTTGAAAGGTTGTAATATGTCATTCTCGAAGAAAGCAATTGAAGCAATCAATGGATTCGATGAAGATTATATACTGCCTGCCGTGGGTGAAGATGAAGATTTGACTTGGCGATTTAAAGCTGCTGGTTTTAAGCTTTTTTCGGTACGCAATTTAGCCTTGCAATACCATCTTTATCATACTGAAAGTTGGATAAATCAAGATGAAAATCTTGACAAAATGCACGACAAGCAATTACGCAATGAATATATTTGTAAAAACGGATTAAATAAGAAATAAAGATACATGCTCTCCATCATCATCTGTTCGAAGCATCGAGTTTTACCTGAGCCACTATTACAAAATATTGACCAAACAGTTGGTGTTGAGTATGAAATTGTATCAATTGATAATTCCGAAAACCAGCATTCTATTTTTGAAGCATATAATCTTGGCGTGTTACGCAGCCACTATCCATATCTATGTTTTGTACACGATGATGTATATTTTCATACACAAAATTGGGGACAGAAGCTCATTAAGCACCTTTCACTACCCAAAACTGGAATTGTAGGACTTGCCGGAGGAAATTATGCTGGTCGTATTCCCGGATCTTGGTCAGTTTATGAGAAAAGCATTAACCTAATACAGTCAGACAAACATAGAAAACTGCACGAAAGAATTAAACTCCCACTTGATTTTGATGAAGTAAGGCGTGAAGTTGTTCTACTCGATGGAGTTTTTTTGGCCGCTCAAAGTCTACTTTTCAACAAAATTTGCTTCGACGTAACGTTGAATGGCTTTCATGGCTACGATATTGACATCAGCATACAAAGCACTGCAGCCGAATATATTAATTATGTAGCTTATGATTTTGTAGTTGAGCATTTTTCTCAAGGTTACAAAAGTAAAGCCTATTACGAAAATTTAATTCTAATTTTCAGAAAATGGGAAAAGAGCCTACCCTTCAAAGGTCTAAGTTTAGAAAACAAATCGGAAGAGTACCTGCTGCAAATGGAAGAAACAAGGCTAAGAAGATTGGTTCACAAACTAATTGTAACTGGATTTTCAAGTACTTATATTCGCGCAGAAGTATTACATTTTACAAAATTATTAAACACTAAAAACGCTTACAACAGACTAGAAATATTGAATTTACAGATATTTTTTACTCGCTTGTTTCGATGTCCGTGGTGTTTAATCCGATAATTATTAAGAAAATAATATGAAGAATAAGTTAATTTTAGCCATAAATTATATCAATTTACTGTCAGCTTTGTATTTAGCTGCCACCTCTATTTATTATTATCATGTTCAGAAAATTGGCTTTATCTTGTTCTTCTCTTCTTACTTTATCGAGGTTTTTCTAGAGAAAAAATGGAAAAACATACAATTCAACAAACAAACATTGTTTTTTGGATTTTTGCTCCTCTTCTTTTCATTGGCACTCATATACTACCCTTTCGATAGCGAAAAATACTTCGCAACCCTAATGAATAAGCGCTTTTCGCTTTTGGGTTTTGGATTTGTTGGGCTGTTAGGTGTGAATAAGAAATTCAAACTCAGTTATTTTCTCAATGTATTTGTAATTTCGTCAGTCATTGCCATCGCTTATGTGATTTTTAGGGGAGCTGGTTTTACCGATTTTCTAAAGGGCGAAGTGGGAGGAATCAATTTTACAATCTCGAGAATTAAATATGTCAACCAACACATGATGTTCAATTTCTTTTTGAACGTTTCATTTATTGGCGTATGGTATATTTTATCTCGCAGATGGAAGCTCATTCATTGGGCTATTAGGCTTTTATACTTACTTGCAACTTTAGTGATTGTTTATACCTTAGCTATTTCCGAGGGGAGAAGTGGTTTCTTGGCTGGTGTCTTTATCTCTGGAGGTTTTATTTTTTATGAAATCTGGCGAAGAAACAGAAAAATCGGATTCATTGCTATTATATTCATACCCATTATGATGGTTTACATGGTATTACATCAGGACAGGATTTCAAATATGCAAATAAAATCGGAACAAAGAATATTTCTGTGGGAAGCAGCTATACCAGTCATACAGGAAACCCCATTTTTCGGACATGGAATAAGTAAAGCTCAAGAAAGATATGATATTTATAGAATTATATATCAA
>JBBRHJ010000097.1:0-11525 GCA_038222885.1 Bacteroidales bacterium
TCCTACTGTTGAAAGTACCATAACTGTCATTACAATACTCCCCCCCGGAATACCTGGCGTTCCGATGGATGCCAAAACGGTCAGGAAAACAATGGTTAGAATCTGAGCAAATGTAAGATCGATGCCAAAAATCTGAGCAATAAAAAATATGGCGATTACCTGATAACAACTGGTTCCATCCATGTTGACAGTGGAGCCAACAGGCAGGACAAAGGATGACACTTCGTCCGAAATATCAAGTTCATTCTGGCATTGCTCCATGGTAAAAGCTAAAGTTGCAGAGCTTGAACTGGTAGAGAAAGCCACAAGTTGTATCGGGAAGACCGCCTTTAAATAGCGTTTTACTCCTATTTTGGTGAATAGTTTTATCATTACTGGATAGAAAATATAGGCAATTATCAATAATGAAAGTATCACAGTCAGCGAATACATTCCCAACGCCGTAAACATGTCTTTGTCACCCGAAAAATCAACAATCAACCCCGCCATTAATGCCATTACGCCAAAGGGCGCAAAATCCATTATCAAATCGACGATTTTCAGAATAATAGCGTCAATTGAGTCGACAATGGGCAAAATAATTGCACTATGTTTATGACCCAAAATTACCAAAGCAATCCCAACAAGTAAGGCAATAAAAATAATTTGCAACATTTTACTATTATCACTTCCGGCAGCAAAAATATTCTCAGGTACAATATCCACAACAAAATCCATAACAGTTGAATTCTTGAGCTTTTGCGCATTATCAACATTTGAATTTACTTTCTCGAAAAATTGCTCTTTATACTGTTCAGCCTTATCACGTGGAAAATAGTTTCCGGGCTTTATCAGGTTAACCATTCCTAATCCAAAACCAACAGCAATAAAAGTCGTCAAGATATAAATGCTGATTGTTTTTAGTCCAATTTCCGACAATTTTTTGATGTCTTTCATTCCCGTAACACCTTTGATTAACGAAATGAAAACCAGCGGAACAGCAATTAATTTGAGTAGTTTTATAAAAATAGTTCCCCAAGGTTTTAACCATTCGGTTACAAATGCAGCTTGACCAATTAACAAAAACAAGTAGCCAACAATTACTCCCAACAACATGCCGAGTAATATCTTTAGGTAGAGCGGTAATTTACTTAATAATCTCATACTGATGATTTTTTATACAAAACTAATAAAAAATTGAATATTGCAAAGCTATGGTGTTCAAAAAAAACCCGCATTTACCTTTTGCAGGAGATGTGGGTTTGAATATAATTTTACTGAATAAATAAACGTTCAGAATTAAATTGCTGGTTTAAACAGATTCCTATTGTTCTTTAGTCGTCCTGAACGCACAAAAACATTACAGCTTGTGTGCTCGAACTTTTATTAATTTATCGAATAATTCTGTTTTGGAAATGTACTTTAATGAGTTAAACATTTTCCCTTCCTCTTCGATATTAATCAAGCCGAAATAATCCATAAATCTATCAAAAAACCGTAATGAGTAGCATTGAAATGAATATTTTTCTCGTGTATTATATCTTGGCTCAATTGTTTCCAACAGCCGTGGATAGGCATTAAAATATTTCTCAGCGTAAAATGAGTCTAATAGTATTTCATGTCCGTATTTCGATAATAGAATCAATGAAAATCCATAACCAAGTTGTCCAATCTGGTTCTCGCCATAGCCATCGAAATACGCCCAATTAAATTTAGAAGCAAAATTCTCAATGATGGTCTTCAATAGTTTAAAATCATCTAAAATCACTTTCTCACCCGTTTTAGTCAGGCTTAATTTCCCATTACGTTTTTTAACAATTCCAGAAAGTTCAATTAACATTCTTGTCAGATTGATTGTCATTGAGTCGGTCTCTTTATATAATTTTGAGATGCCACTTTCAAAATGAGAATCCTTCATATAACCTTGCTGATAAAGATCTGCAACTATTTTAGTTGGCAAATAACCTTTGTTTGTAAGTTTAAGCTCTCCGCTTTTATGAATCAAATCCGTTAGATATTTAATCTGATTGAGTAGCGGAATCTTTTTGTAATCGGCATCCGATAATTCTTGAAGCTCTATTGGACTGTCTGTTCCAAATGTAAAATGTAATATCTGATGCATTTCAAACGCTGAATATCCCTCAAATTTAGAAATCGCCCGATTGTTTTGCTCATTCATTACATTGTCAATTAGTTTTTGTATGCTTTTTAAATCGTTTTCCATACTTATCGTATTGATTATGAGTAATTCTTATAAATTAAATTCCGCAGCTGTCAGAATATATGATTAGTACCTATTGATTATTTAAACATCATCATCACTATTGGCTTTAACCCACTAAAAAAGAACTCTACGGCAATTACCATAACAATTAGTCCCATAAGTCTCATCAATACATTATTTCCGGTTTCTCCAAGTATTTTAATGATTCGCGAAGAACTCAATAAAATGAGATAAGTTAGTATGATTACTACAAAAATTGATGAGATCAGAATTACCTTCATTTCTATAGTTTTTGCTTGTTGCATCAATACAATAGCATTTGTGATAGCACCAGGACCACAAATCATGGGGATAGCTAAAGGCGTAATTGAAATATCATTGACATAACTTTTTATTTCAGAATCTTTAATTTTAACTTGTCCAAGTCTTGCTTGAAGCATATCCATTCCCATTAAAAAGAAAATAATGCCTCCTACAATTTTCAAACTATTAACAGAAATTCCGAAAAAGCTAAAAAGCAATTGCCCTGAGAATGCAAAGAATATTATTGTCAAAAATGAAACAATTGATGCTTTTTTGGCGGTTCTATTTCTATCAGTTACCTCTAAATTTGAGGTCATAGTCATAAAAATCGGCATTGTACCCAGTGGGTTTATCAAGGTGAAAAATGAAGTAAAACAAAGCAACCCGTAATTCATTAAGTCATTCATATTTTTTATATTTATTGGAGCTATCTATTAAGAATATTCATCCGTTGCCATGAGCCTCACTGTCTGTACCTGGATTCAATGATTTGTATGATTAAACAGTTGCTGATTCGTACAATTGAATTTATTATTTGTCAATCGTTTAAATTCCATACTTTTAGAAACAAAATTGATTAGAAGACCAACTTCAAAACTATATGCTTCGAGATATCTTTTTGAATGAGTTTCAAAATTTCTTCACGAAAACTCAATAATTAGTCCCGGATCGATATTTAGTTCTTTGTACAAACGTTTAGCCAAACGCATTGAAACTGGGCGTTTGCCAGTCATTATCTGACTAAAAGTTGATTCTTTCACATCAAGTAATGCAGCAGTTTGACGTTGTTTGATATTTCGTTTGGCCATTTCGTTTTCGATGGAGAGTAGCAAGGGTGATTTGAATTTTAAGTGCTCAAATTTCATGTATAAGCTTTCATAATCAGCACACATACGACCTAAACGTCCTATTTCAGGACTGTATTCATTGTCAGCCACGGGGTCAACCAAAGCTCCATTCTCAGTTGCTTCATCAATAAGTGCATCAGTATATTCAGACACTTGATTAAATAATTCAAGCGTATGAATTTCAGTAATATCTATAAATTTCTTTTCCATAAAAATAACTCCTATTTTTTATATCTTCTTTGCATCTATCTTGCCGTATTCAGCGTTTGTAACTACAAATCGAACTGTGAAAACTTCTATTATAAAAATAATAATGCAAATCACTCTATATCTATTTCCTTTTATATCAAATACATATCGCCCATTAGAAACATAATCAACCGAATTAAGGTCGGTTTTGATGTCATTTTAAGTTATGCCATTGTGCTTCTTCAACTATATCAATAAACTTCTGCATTGCCTTGGCTGAATCGACGTATTTCTTTCCAAATTTGTCTAAATATGCTCTGTTTCTAATTTTCAAATTCAAAATACGATAGGCAAAGATAATATAATAACTTTGCATTTTGCAAAGTTTGTATAGGTATTTTTAAAATGATATTTCAGATTAAACTCTTTTTTTTGCTTTTCTGTTAATAAAGTATTCAGTGATTTCAATCTATTGAGAGTCAAACTGTCTGAACCTTGAATCTATGATTTTATGATTTGTATGATTATAAGATTAGAAAAAAATATTGAAAATCCTAACCTGGACAAGCCAGAACAAAGAACAAAGATATTAGACAAAAGAACAAAGACAGCAAAAAAAAAAATAATTGAAATTAATTTTATTTTGAAACAAATAAAGATAATTTTATTTTATGGAATTTTTATATTAAGTTGATTATCTATTAATTGCAATATGTAGAGTGCGTTAAAACAATGTATATTGTGCCAAAAAAAACATCAATTTGAGAGTTTAGATACTAAGAATATTGAGAGCTGCAACTTAGTTACTACAAGTAGGTTAAAAAACAATTAGCTCCGAAAACAGAGTAGCTGACCACTATTTCCCATCAACGAGAGCAGCATTTTGCTTATTAATTGGGATATCCAGAGTGACTGGATTTAAAAATTTATCGTCTTTGGGTTACCTGCCGAATGTTGTTTTTCTATCGAATATATAAGACAAGTGACTTGTTTTTGGTTTATCAAAATCTGATGGTCAATCTTACATTCCGGTTTTTATTTGTCCACTGAGGCGATTGTTGTAGTATTTTTATAAACTCTTCTTTCATCTCGGGGCATGGAATTTTGTCAACATTAATATCGCTGACCAATCCATACTGATTTATTGTGAAAGTGGCTTTTATAAATACTTTTAAAGAATCACAAAGGTCTTTATTCCTACGTTTGTCGTAAAATGCTTTAAATTCCTTTTCTCCAAAATCGGGGGTGCTTTCTATTCTGGCAATTGAACCTGTAACACTTGACATTTTTTTAACACCATAACCAATTACAACAACTTCATTCATAGCAATATTATCTGGTGTCATTCTAATAATATTGGAATCTGTTTTTACAGGTATTTCAGCTTTGTTGTAGCCTATATAGCTTGCAGAAAGAAGAATATCCTTTTTGCTCTCGGCAGCAATTTCTAATTTATAGTTGCCTTCAATATCAGTAATTACCCTATTTTTAGTGCCTTTTACATTTACAGAAGCACCAATAACAGGTTCATTTTTTTCGTCCACTACTTTACCATAAATGATATTTGATATTGGTTTTTGAACTGGACTTGCTGCACTAAACATTAATTTTTGATCTTCTTTATCTGAAATTTTATCTTTAAGACCATCAATCTGCATTTCAGAAATAACCTCACTATTTTCAACTGTTGAAGTTATAATATCATTCTCAACTTTGTCAATTTTTTCTAGCTTGTCGAGAGTTCCATGGACTGTGATTTTTCTTATAATGTTTTGGGCAATTGTTTTCACTGGAATGACCGTTGTTGTGTCTTTTTTGCTTTCAATCCTATCCGTTAGAAGTGAAGTGTTAACTGTATCATTCTTAGTGTTTTCAATCGCTACAGGAGGAGCAGATGTTAAGTTATAATTCATTAATCCACCAATGCCCAAAATTAACACAATGGACGCAGCTGCTGCCGTTATCCACCAACGATAATAGATAATCTTTTTATTTTTGAAAGTTTTTATTTCATTTTCAAGTTTCTCAATGTCTTTAATATGATTTCCGGACACAGCATCAAAACCATCCATCGCATCCTGCAAGAATGGGTCGTTCATAGCATCGCGTTCCAGTTGGTTCGCTTCTTTTCCGTGTCGTTTGTCTTGTATGTAATCTTTTAGTTTCATAACTTATTGATTCAATTTCAAAACTTTAATAATACAGCTTTTCAAATTTCGTTTCCCATTTTGGATAAAGCTTTTTATATTGTTCAAGGTATAACCGGTAATGTCAACGATATCGGCATAGGATTTTTCTTCGATATAAAACAAAGAAATACTCTTTCGTTGCTTTTCAGTCAACTTTTCCATGCAATGACCTAAAGCCGCCATTTCCTCGTCGCTCTGCGGTTTATCTATTAGAGTAAAAAAATCTTCATTTTCCACAATTGCATTTTCGATATTAACAAAGCTTGTCTGATTTTCTTTTCGTAATACATGCAAACAATGATTTTTTGCTACAGAATAAAGCCATGTGTGAAAATTGCTGATTTCGTAATTAGGAACTTTCGGAATCAAACTCTCAAATATATCCATTACAGCATCATGAGCTGCATCCGTATTATTAAGGTATTTCAGACATAATCCGTAGGTTAATGGTATAAATCGACGATACAACTCACCTAAAAAGTCAACATCATGCTCCTTTTGAAAAATATATAACAATTCTTCGTTGGATAATTCGGCTATTTTATGACTATTTTTCAATGAGATAGGTCGTGTGTTAATGTTTAATTCTACAAAAGTAGAAAAAAAATAACATTAATTTATGGAATTTGCGAACTAAATGTATCTAATAAGCAAAGGAAATTATTTAATCATTTTGAAAACTAAATGTTATGAAAACAAACAAAATTTTGCTGTCCATTATTTTATTATGCACTTTCTCCACCTTTGCTTTTTCACAAGTTATTGAAATTAAAGGTAAAATAAAAGATGCTCAGTCCAATGAGCTACTGGTTGGAGTTATTGTTATTGAAAAGGGAACTAGAAATTCAACCATTACCGACAAAAAAGGAGAATTTAAAATTTTATCAGAAATCGGCAAAGTGCTCGAATTCTCCTATATAGGATATATTACTCATAAGATGCCCGTGAGCGCTAAGTTTATGGAAATAAAGATGACACAAAGCTCTAGGTCATTGAACGAATGTGTTGTGATAGGTTATGGAACTAAAAAAATGACTATGATTACTGGGGCGATAAGTTCATCACATTCCAATCGGAATACACGCAATTCATATATTGTTGTAACAGATAATCTTTCATCAAATTTTACTTATGTACAGACAGAAAGTGACAAGGAGGAATATGGCAAATTTAAAGAAAATCGATTTATTTCCGCTAGAAATGAAGCACTTTCTACTTTTTCGTTGGATGTAGATGCCGCCTCTTACGGCAATATGCGACGAATGATCAATCAGGGGAAAATACCAAATAAAGAGGCGATAAGAATTGAAGAGCTTATTAATTATTTTAGTTATGATTATCCTCAACCCACTGGCAATGATCCCGCGAATATAGTTACAGAAACAGCAAAGTGTCCTTGGAATTTACGACATAAATTGGTGAGAATTGGGGTGAAGGCGAAAGAAATTCCAACTGAGAATTTACCTGTTTCGAATTTTGTGTTTTTGCTCGATGTTTCAGGTTCGATGAACAGTGCTAACAAACTTGAATTGGTAAAATCGTCTATTAAATTATTAACCAATAATTTACGGGATGAAGACAGGGTAGCCATTGTAGTGTATGCAGGTGCTGCAGGAGTTGTTCTTCCTTCTACTTCGGGTACCGACAAACAAAAAATTATGGAAGCGGTGAATAATTTACAAGCCGGTGGATCAACAGCTGGAGGAGCTGGAATTGAATTAGCTTATAAAATTGCTGAAAAGAATTTTATCAAAAATGGAAACAACCGAATTATTCTTTGTTCCGATGGAGATTTTAATGTGGGAATTTCAAATCCAACTGAATTAGAAGAAATGATTGAAGAAAAAAGCAAAACAGGAGTTTATCTAACTGTTTTAGGTTACGGAATGGGAAATTACAAGGACAATAAATTGCAGGTTCTTGCTCAAAAAGGAAATGGAAATCATGCTTATATCGATAATATTCAGGAAGCAAATAAAGTATTGGTCAATGAATTTGGGAGCACCATGTATACTGTTGCCAAAGATGTAAAAATCCAGGTAGAATTTAATCCTGCTTTTGTAAATGCATATCGTCTAGTGGGTTACGAAAGTCGCTTGCTAAACAAGGAAGATTTCAACGACGATACAAAAGATGCAGGAGAATTGGGTTCTGGTCATACTGTGACAGCACTTTACGAGATCATTCCTGTTGGTGTGGAAAATACTTTTGGAGGTGTGGATGATTTGAAATATCAAAAAGAAAATAAAGTTAAACCTACAAATGATAATTCTACCGAATTGTTGACTGTAAAACTCCGATATAAAACTCCAACAGGCAATATAAGCGAAAAAATAGAAGTCCCTGTATTTATTAAAGATGCAAAGACAAATCCATCAACTGATTTTCAGTTTGCCATATCGGTAGCCATGTTTGGACAATTATTACGTGATTCTGATTTTAAAGGAAATGGTAGTTATAAGAAGGTAATTGAATTGGCTAATGAAGGATTAGGAGAAGATATTCACGGTTACCGAAGAGAATTTGTGCGTTTAGTTGAATCGGTGAATCAATTAGCAAAATAAAAAATTAAGTTTCAAAAAGAACACCTGTAAAACTTGAAGTTTACAGGTGTTCTTTTGTGATCCGGATGAGATTCGAACTCATGACCCACGCCTTAGAAGGGCGTTGCTCTATCCAGCTGAGCTACCAGACCAAAATACTTTCATAAATCTACTTATACCTAAGATAATCCTGATTTCAAAAGCGCTGCAAAAGTAGTTTTTTTTTTATGATAATGCAACTTTTTTCTCACAATTCGCCAAAAATCTATTCGAACACAACTGATAATTGCTAAAAAATGGCTAATTTTGCAGTCAGAAATCAGTATCATTAAGCTTATACTCAAAGGACTATTTGTTAGCATTTTATAAGCAAAATCTTTACTCAACTGTGATAAAATACTGATATTTAATAAGAATTCACTCGAAATAATTTAAAACTTCTATATGAAAGTAATGAAATTTGGCGGAACATCCGTAGGTTCTGTTCAGGGTATATTAAATGTAAAAAAGATTGTTGAAAGCCAAACCGAATCTGTAATTGTAGTGGTATCGGCACTTTCGGGCATTACCGATCAACTTTACAATGTATCGAAACTCGCTTGCGATGGCGACGAGAACTATTTGCTGGAATATCAATCGATGTTGAAACGTCACTACGAAATTATTGAGACAGTTTTACCCGAAGAAAAAATAGATTCCGTTACCGAGTTAGTAAAAGTACAATTCAACGACTTATCAAATATCCTTCGGGGTATTTTCCTGATTCGGGATACTTCACCCAAAATCATCGACACAATTGTAAGTTATGGCGAATCCATTTCATCACTGATTATTACGAATGCCATTTCGGGAGCAGTACATTTCGATTCCAAAAAGTTCACTAAAACAATCAACCAGTTTGACAAACACGTAGTTGACTTTGAGAAAACAAACAAACTCATCATAGAAACCTTTGCAAATGAAACTAAGATTTCAGTCTGTGGTGGCTTTATTTCGACTGATAGTTCTACAAATTTCATTACCAATTTAGGCCGTGGAGGTTCAGATTATACCGCTTCTATTTTAGCTGCTGCTCTAAACGCTTCCATTTTGGAGATTTGGACCGATGTTGATGGTTTTATGACAGCCGACCCACGCATAATAAGCAATACTTATGTGATTGAGAAATTGAGTTTCAGTGAGGCCATGGAACTTTGCAACTTTGGTGCAAAAGTGATTTACCCTCCAACCATTTTCCCTGTTTTTCACAAGAATATTCCGGTAATTATCAAGAACACTTTTAATCCAGAAGCCAAAGGAACCTATATTTCGCAAGATAAAACCGAAGAACAAGCCAAATCAATTAAGGGAATTTCGTCCATCAACGACACGTCGCTTATCACGATACAAGGACTTGGTATGGTGGGCGTTATCGGAGTTAATTATCGTATTTTCAGGATTTTAGCTAAAAATGGAATCAGTGTTTTCTTGGTTTCACAAGCATCTTCAGAAAACACTACCTCTATTGGAGTTCGGAATGCTGATAGTGCATTAGCAGTCAGGGCACTTAGAGAAGAATTTGCAGCTGAAATTGCATTAGGTGAAATTGACAATATATTTTCGGAAGACGATTTGGCTACAGTAGCTATCGTAGGCGATAATATGAAAAGAACGCCAGGCATTGCTGGAAAATTGTTTGGGACTTTGGGGAAAAACGGGATTAACGTTGTGGCTTGTGCACAAGGAGCTTCGGAAACTAATATCTCTTTTGTTACCGACCGAAAATCGCTTCGCAAGGCTTTGAACGTAATTCACGATTCATTTTTCCTTTCAGAATATCAAGTACTGAATGTATATGTTGTGGGTGTAGGTACGGTTGGAAGTAATTTGTTGGAACAGATTAAGAAACAACAACCGAAATTGATGACTCAAAACGGGCTTAAACTCAATGTGGTGGGCATCGCCTCGAGCAAGAAGATGTTGTTTGATCGGGGCGGAATTCAACTTGAAAATTTCCGTGATAAACTCTATTCCGAAGGGTTGGATGCAAGTCCAGCACGCATAGCTCAGGAAGTCATTAATTTGAATATTTTCAATTCTGTTTTTGTAGATTGTACTGCTAATCACGATATTGCCGATTTATATCAAACGCTCTTACAGGACAATGTTTCGGTAGTAACTGCCAATAAAATAGCAGCCTCTTCGTCTTATAAAAATTATAGTACACTGAAAGATATTTCAAGGCGTAAAGGAGTAAAATTCCTCTTTGAAACCAATGTGGGTGCAGGACTTCCCATCATCAATACCATGAACAGTTTGATGAACAGTGGCGATCATATTCAGAAAATGCAAGCCGTTCTTTCTGGAACATTAAACTTCATTTTCAATACCATAAGTAGCGAAATTCCATTGAGCAAAGCCATTTTAATGGCGAAAGAAGCTGGATATGCTGAACCAGATCCACGCATTGACCTGAGCGGAAAAGATGTAGTTCGGAAATTAGTAATTTTGGCGCGAGAGGCTGGCTATAAAGTGGAACAAGAAGATGTACTTAAAAAACTATTTATTCCCGATCGTTATTTCGAAGGTAGTTTGGACGATTTCTGGAAAACTGTAAATCAGTTAGATGCAGAGTTTGAAGAAAAAAGAGCCAAATTAGCAGCCGATGGAAAACGCTGGCGATTCGTAGCCACCATGGAAATGGGTCGCTGCGATGTTGGTTTGCAGGAAGTTGACAGTTCTCATCCTTTCTTCGACTTGCAAGGTAGTAATAATATTGTGCTCATCACCACCGAAAGATACAACGAATATCCGATGATGATAAAGGGTTATGGAGCTGGTGCAAGTGTTACTGCAGCGGGAGTATTCTCTGATATTATTAGTATTGCTAATATTCGATAAACTTTTTAATTCAGCCTGACAGTCATTTTAAAGTGTGCATTTTACAAACGAATTATGAGAAAAAACA
This sequence comes from Bacteroidales bacterium, assembly GCA_038222885.1. Taxonomy (GTDB): domain Bacteria; phylum Bacteroidota; class Bacteroidia; order Bacteroidales; family Paludibacteraceae; genus Paludibacter. Next base: position 11,223 of record JBBRHJ010000097.1, read on the forward strand.
GTATAATTATCCAAATATTCTTTATTGTCCTCATAGTTTCGTGCCATCGTCCTGCACCTCAATTGCCTGCTAATAAATCAGATACAATTGATAGTACAAGTATCGGTTTATTAAGACTTAACGAAAAAATGATACTTTCCGAAGACAGTTTGATTCAGAACTATGTAGATAATAGCAATTCTGCTTATTTAAAGCATGACTTGGGCTTTTGGTATAATATTGAAAAATCAGATTTAGGGAATACTGTTCAAGCAAATCAAGAGTGTGAAGTATTGTATCAGGTATATTCACTAGAAAAAGATC
>JBBRHJ010000098.1:0-11419 GCA_038222885.1 Bacteroidales bacterium
AGGAATTCAAAAACCTTCGCCTACATCTTTACCTAAATATTTAATTTACACGGGTGATACTATTACCTATCCCGCACCGTCAGTAGCACGAAATGCAAACTTTACGATAAAAGTCAATTCTATTTACAATTATGGAATGAATAGTTTTAGTGGAAAAATTGGATTAGCTTTATTTGATAATAACAACACATATCTTGCTGATATCAAAAATACTAATGATTTAACATTGAATAGTGGTTCAGGCTTTCCTACTTTAACTTTCAGTAGTATAAACATTGCAAATCAAGTAATCAATGGAAATTATAGGATATATTGTGTGTACAAAGCTACTCCCGCAAATGATTGGCAAATAGTAAGAACTGAGGTTGGTAAACCAAATTATATTAATCTATCTGTAACTTCCAATTTTATATATTTCAGTACTCCTACAAACGAAAGTCCTGTTCTTCAATTGAATTCACTTACTCAGAATGGAAATTTCTACAACAATAAAATTGGACGTATCAACGTAAGTATTACCAACAATGGCAAAGAATATAACTCGTTTATTAATATAAAACTCCATTCTACTACCGATAATAACATTTCTCAACTTGTAAGTTCTAAAAATATCAACATCACGGCAGGCGAAACACGTGAATTAAACTTTAACGACTCTATTAAATTGCCTGCTGGAAACTATTATCTCTCTACTTGGTATAGCCCAACAAACGACCCAAATGCTAATATGTTTGTACAATTAGGAAATAATACTGCTGTAACCATACTTGCAACGCCCACCGGCGACCCAGCACTTTCGCTAATTTCTAAAATTTCATTCCCAGATGCAAGCATAGTATACAACAACATGGCCGTTCTTACAGCCCAAATAACAAATACAGGAGGCTTATATGAAAAAAAAATGATTGCGTTTATTTTTCCAAAAACTGGTGGAAGTTCACTTACTTATATTGGTTATAGGGATGTTATCATAGAACAGAATGAAACAAAAAACATAACATTTCAGGGTTCAATTAATCTTGTACCCAATGATTATTTAGTGGCAATTTACTATCAAAATAATCTAAATGCATGGACAGGTTTTACTCCAACAAATTTCTCACAACTAAATTTCACCTTAGTCGATGTATCAACAGCTGTATTACCGATAGAATTAAATAAAGATTTAGTTATTTTCCCCAATCCAGCAACCAATCAAATTACAATTCAATCAATTAATGCAATACGTTCGTATCGTATTTTCAATTTATTGGGCGAAGAAATTCTTAACAACAAAACAATTGCTGGGAATGAACAAAGCATTAATATATCATCTTTTAAATCTGGTACTTATATAATTCGTATCGAAACCGAAACTGGTATTGACAATCTAAAATTCATCAAACAATAAATGAAAAATATAATGAAAAATATAGTCATCGGAATTATAATGATGGTAATATTAAGTTCGTGCAATTGTATGAAAAACAATAAAAATGACAAAACAAACCCAAGTTATGCGGTTCAGCAAACCATAGTTTACAAAACCATTGGTGATTTTGGAAATTTGGTACCCATTACGATGAACGAAAGCAGAACTGAAATCATGTCATACCCCGCTCCTACTGACCTTAATATCAATGGAAAGCCAACAACTCCGACTCGATTAAAGAACGGATATTTGTTGGACAATAGAGGCATAACTGCCAATACAGTTTTTCTGAAATACACTTACGAAATTTACAGTAAATTTGATAATGCACCTAGCCTAGAGGAAATGATGAAGAGTATTGCCGTAAAACATCCACTTACAGAACTAATAAATTGCGGCCCTCGTTCTCAATTCAATGATGAAATAAAGGAAATCAATTCCTTGATTGACAAAGACTTTCCAAATTGCAAAAAAGCGAATATCATTCCCATGCAAGTTGAATTCTAACAGCCTGATTTTCTACAATACTGATTATAAAAGAAGCTCAAATTTCTAAGGAGAATTAGAGAACAAGGGAATTAGAACTTTTACTTAAATAAAAGTTCTTAATTTAGTGCTATCTTTGCAGCGGAATTGATATGCAGTAGAGTATTTTCAAGAAAACGTATAAAAACAAATCAGAAATATGCCTCTAATAAATTATGTCAGACGAAAATCGGAGAATTTGAGCACAGCTATAGAATCTATTTACGGACTCAAAGTAGATGGAGCAGCCGATAAAGGATTACAAATTGCATCTGAAACTTTCACTGAAATGCTAGGATTTGATCTACAGAAGGCCCTGAACTTAAAGTTAGAAGATTTTATGGATGAGGTTTTGAAAAACAACTTTAGCCTTTCATTTTTAGAGCTGTTTTGTCAGTTCATAAGCGATACAGCTGATATTTACAAAGACTTAAAAGAAAACGACAAAGCTGAGAATCTCTATAACAAGTCGGTTTTATTACTTAAATACATCACTCAAAACGATAAAACTTATTCACTCGAAAGGGAAGAACGAATCGGCAATCTCGAAGAAAAATTAAACATAAAATGATAAATTACAAGAACAAACAACGCCCCGAAAAAGACATGATTTTCGGAATTCGTGCTGTAATAGAAGCAGTACTTGCTGGTAAAGAAATAGATAAAATTTTAATGAGGCGCGATATGTCGAGTGAATTATCGCGCGAATTGTTTGCTGCACTGGCCAATGTCCAAGTGCCTGTTCAATACGTTCCACTCGAAAAACTGAACAAAATGACCTTGAAAAACCATCAGGGCGTCATTGCGTTTATTTCACCTGTGGCTTATCAGCAAATTGAAGACATTTTACCAACTATTTATGAAGAAGGTCGTTTGCCTTTTATAGTTGTACTCGATGGTATAACCGATGTGCGTAATTTTGGTGCCATTGCCCGTACTTGCGAATGTGCTGGAGTTGATGCTATTGTAATTCCTACCAAAGGAGGCGCTTCCATCAGTGCCGATGCAGTAAAAACTTCAGCCGGTGCATTGATGAAAATTCCAGTTTGTAGAGAAGAAAACCTCGGAAATGCGTTGAAATTCATGGTTGCATCAGGATTGAAATTAGTTGCTGCTAGCGAAAGAGCTACTAAAAACTACACAGAAGCTCCAATGAATGAGCCAATTGCAATTATAATGGGCGCTGAGGACGAAGGCGTTTCACCCGACCACTTACGACTTTGCGACGAAATGATAAGTATTCCTATGCTTGGTACTATCGATTCACTCAATGTATCAGTTGCAGCTGGAGTTTTAATTTACGAGGCCGTTCGCCAACGTAGTTTAAAATAGCATTTTAAGAAATCGGTTTACCATTTTCAGTAAAAATTGTAAATAGTAAATGAACAAATAGTAAATTCCCATGACCGTTCTCTACGAAGACAACCACATAATAGCCGTCAATAAGACTTCATCCGAAATTGTGCAAGGCGACAAAACTGGCGACGAACCGCTTTCGGAAACTATAAAGAAGTATCTGAAAGAAAAATACAACAAACCAGGCGAAGTATTTTGTGGAGTTACTCATCGGCTCGATAGGCCAGTGAGTGGCGTGGTGATATTTGCTAAAACGAGTAAAGCCCTTACCCGCTTGAATGAAATGTTTCGTAATCAGGAGGTTAAGAAAACTTATTGGGCTATTGTAAAAGAAAAGCCAAGCAATATAGAAGGTCGGTTAGAACATTTTTTGCTAAGAAATGAGAAGCAAAACAAATCAGTAGCACACGATAAAATGGTTCCCAATGCAAAGTTGGCTTCATTATCGTATAAATTGATTTCTCATTCCGACACCTATTATTTGCTAGAAGTGCATCTTGAAACTGGTCGGCATCATCAAATTCGCTGTCAATTGGCCAAAATGGGTTGTCCAATTAAAGGCGATTTAAAATATGGCTTTGCCCGTTCCAACCCCAATGGCGGAATCAGTCTGCATGCTCGCAATGTAGAATTTATACATCCGGTATCAAAACAACTTATTCAGATTACGGCACCTGTGCCTACGGAAGACAAGCTTTGGCAAGCATTTCAGCAGAATAACTGAATAACTATCTGATGTTTATATTACACATCAGGACAAAATCAAACTCCAAAATCTTTTCTAATCTGATGCATATAAGCTCGTGCGGCTTCGTATTCGTTTGGAATAATGCCATCCAGAATTGCATCTTTGATAGCCATTTTCATATTTCCAACTGTTGCACAGGCGGGTAAATTGAAGGTTTCCATAATTTCCTGACCACTGATCGGCGGTTGAAAATTTCTGACTTTATCTTTCTCCTCAATTTCCTTCAATTTTTGACGCACCAATTGAAAGTTGGAGATAAATCGCTTTACTTTATCAGGATTTTTGGAAGTAATATCTGCTTCGCAGAGCTGCATTAAGTCGTCTATATCATCGCCAGCATCGAACAACAACCGACGAATAGCTGAATCAGTAACCTCTTCATCACTCAACACAATAGGCCGCATGTGCAACGACACCATCTTTTGCACATATTTCATTTTTTCGTTGGTGGGAAACTTCATTTTCTTGAAAATTTCTGGAATCATCTTTTCACCCACAAAATTATGATTGTGGAATGTCCAACCTAAGCGAGAATCGAAACGTTTTGTACGTGGTTTTCCTATGTCATGTAGTAGTGCTGACCAACGCAACCAAAGATTATCAGTCTGTTGACACAAATTATCGAGAACTGCCAGCGTATGATAAAAATTATCTTTATGACCAATGCCATCCTTGGTTTCAGCACCTTTCAAAGCCAAGACTTCGGGAAAAATTAGTTCCAGTAAGCCAGTTTTTTCTAACAAAATAAAACCAACCGAAGGTTTCCGTGACAACATGATTTTATTCAATTCATCAGCAATTCGCTCTTTGGATATTATATCGATTCTGTGCTTATTTCTTATTATAGCATCAAAAGTATTGGTTTCGAGGAAGAAACCTAACTGAGCTGAAAAACGGATTCCTCGCATCATACGCAAAGGATCATCCGAAAAGGTTATATCTGGATTCAGGGGAGTACGTAAAACAAAATTCTTCAAATCATTCAATCCATCAAAAGGATCTACTAATTTGCCAAAATCAGATTTATTCAAACAAATTGCCATCGCATTGATGGTAAAATCTCTTCGATTTTGGTCATCCTCCAAGGTCCCATCTTCTACAATGGGTTTCCGTGAATCACGCTGATAGGATTCCTTTCTGGCTCCTACAAATTCGATTTCCAAGTCCTTAAATTTGACTTGTGCTGTGCCAAAGTTTTTAAAAACGGTTAGATATGCCTTCTTTCCTAACTTATTACTGACTGCTTCAGCCAATTCTATACCGCTTCCTAAAGTTACTATATCAATATCTTTAGAAGGGCGTTTTAGGAAAATATCCCGAACATAACCACCTATTACATAGCATGGTTTAGCTTGTTGATCGGCAATTTCCGATACTATTTTAAATATGTCGTGTTGTAAGTATTCTTCCATTATCATCTAAATCCACTGAAATTATGACTACAAAAGTAAAGCATAAAAATCATTTCGCAAAAAAAGAAAAAACCAGATAGCATTTTCCTACCTGGTTTTTATAAAACTTAACTGTCAAAATTATGCTTCACTCTTTTGTTTACGAGCCCTCAGCTTTGTATTCTCTATCTCTAATTTTTCAATTTCTTTATCCTGATTATTAATAGTTTTTAGCAACACGTTCAATTCTTCATTTTCGATGGATGAAGGATATTGTGCTTCTACTCTATCTAGGAAGTCAGCCAAAATATTCATGTAATTCATAAAAGCATCATAAGGCGAATCAAAATTCGTTCCATGACTGTCCTTATGACTCATATACCTGAAAAAATCGGAAGATTGCAACATCAACCAATCGTGAATTAAAGGTTTATCCGAACAAAGATTTACTCTTTCAGTTACCGCATATAGTTTCGATAATGCTTCAGTTTGCAAGTCATTTCCTGTCCAAGGAGTTAAATCTTTATCATTTCCCACCCAACTCATTGGGAAAGGAACTGAAAGACTATCAATAGTTTCAGTTTTCTTCACATAATCGCTCGGCAACACAAAACTCATTTGCTGCTCCATGGCGTGATAAGGTAAAGCTTTCAAAAATTCAAATATTCCTGAATCAGGATGATTAATTGAACCAAACACCTCATAATCGAAACCTAAGTTTACTATTTTTTCTTCCTCAGGGAAATTTGCAATCCAGCTTATAAACTTTTCCGCAGAAAGTGCCAAAGTACTAAATCTGAATGCCAAATCATCACTTAATTTATGATTGCGAACCAATAATTTCAGTTTTGATAAATAAGCATGCTTATAAACATAATTTGGACTTTTCCATCCCAACACATGTTTTGCTTCGTCTATCAACATACTCTTGTAGCCCATTTTGGAAACAAGTTCTCCTATTTCATCAGAATAAATAAGCTCTGTATTGAAAAATGAACTAGGAGTTTTGCCAAATAAATCTCGAATTTTATCGGAATGCATTTTCACTTGACGCTCGAACTCCGAACTATCATAAATAGAAGACAAAGAATGCGCATAAGGTTGAGCCAAAAATTCCACACAATTTGTTGCGGCCAAATCCTTGAAACTATCTATTACTTCTGGTGCATATTGTTCAAGTTGCTCCAAGGCAATCCCAGAAATTGAGAACGAACAACAAAACTTACCATTTGAACTTCTTATCATTTCGGCAATTGTCCTGTTGGCAGCCAAATACGACTGTTCAACTGCGGAACGCATCCGATCTTCGGTTTGAAAATCATCATAATAATAATGATCCTGTCCAATTTCAAAAAATCTATATCTTTTCAGCCTCATAGGTTGATGAATCTGAAAATTAAAACTAATGTTCCTCATATTATAAATGTATTAAATTTTTTATCTTTGAAATTTATAGCTCGTCTGATATTTACAAACAATATATTAAAATAATTGTCTTTATAACTCGTAACTTTTTTAACTCATAACTTGTAACTACTCCTTACATCACCATATCATATATACTACGTACTTTCATACCAGCGTCGTACCATTTAATGCTATTCGCTTCATTAAGTCCTAATTCCCTAAGGCTCTTATACATGGCTGGATTCTTAACAATTGAATAAATTGCATCTGCCATGGCATCAATATCCCAATAATCAGTTTTGATAGCATGAGTAAGAATCTCAGCACAACCCGATTGCTTCGAGATAATGCTCGGAGTTCCAACTTGCATTGCTTCAAGAGGCGAAATACCAAAAGGTTCCGATACCGAAGGCATGATATAAACATCACTTTCAGCAAGCATCTCATGCACCTGACGACCTTTCAAAAAGCCTGTAAAATGGAATTTATCAGCAATTCCACGTTGGGCAGCAAGTTCAATCATCGCATTCATCATATCGCCGCTTCCCGCCATAACAAAACGAACTCCTTTTGTTTTTTGCAAAACAAGATGGGCTGCTTCAACAAAATATTCTGGTCCTTTTTGCATGGTAATTCTACCGAGGAAAGTAATTACTTTGTCTTTCCGTTCAGTTTTTGTAAACGATGAGACATCACTCAATGGATCAACGGCATTGTGCACCGTAGTAACTTTATTTGGATCTTGATGATATTTCTCAATAACAATGTTTCGAGTTAAATTACTTACTGTCATAATATGATCAGCCATGTCCATTCCTCTTTTTTCGATACCATAAACCGTAGGATTTACCTGTCCACGGCTGCGGTCAAAATCGGTAGCATGAACATGAATAACCAAAGGTTTTCCGCTAATTTGCTTTGCAAAAACTCCGGCAGGATAAGTTAGCCAATCGTGAGAATGGATAATATCAAAATCGACCTGATGGGCCAGTACACTTGCCACTGCTTCATAATTACCTATTTCTTCAATCAAATTATCGGGATAGCGACCTGAAAAGTCGATACAACCTAAATCGTTGGTATGAATTCGGTTGAAATCATATTTAATTCCATTGCGAAGCCAAAAATACTCATCAGGGTGCATTAAATTCCCAATCCGACGATTTACATGGTCCCAAGTATTATCTTTCCAAACTACAGGGACATTACAAGCTCCAATTATTTTCAGAAAACTTTGGTCTTCGTCGCCATGCGGTTTCGGAATCACGAAAGTAATGTCCATATCGGGTTGTTCTGACATTCCCTTGGTAAGGCCGTAACTTGCGGTACCCAATCCGCCTAAAATATGGGGAGGAAACTCCCAGCCAAACATCAATGCTCTCATTATTTATATGTTTTCTGTTTTACTTAATTTGTCTAAAACCCTCAAAATTTCGGCTACACTCATGGCAAACGACATGCCGCCATGCCCTTTAAAAGGCGGATTACCATCGAATAATTCCGGAATAGTCCCTATACATAACTCTGTCATTTCTACTTCAAGACCATTTAACATCCGCTCTAAAAACGACTTACCACTTTGCTTGTAAACCTTTAAATAAGCGGCTGCAAAAGCACCAAATGTCAAAGGCCATACCGGTCCGTTATGATAATTCCGTTCCCGTTCGAGCATACCGCCCACGTAGTTAGGTCTGTACGAACCACTTTTAGGACTTAAAGTACGAAGTCCTTTGGGTGTAAGTAATTCACGGGTGGTAATGTCCAACACTGATTTTTGTTGTTTAGTACTCAATGGCGAAAATTCCAAACCTACTGCTAATATCATATTGGGTCGCACTTCCGGGTTGGAATAATTGCCATCAACATAGTCGTAAAGGTAACTTCCATTCCAAAAAGTATTGATAAATGCCTCCCGAGCTATTTCAGCTTGATAGTTCAACAAATCTGACGCATGTTCATTTCCAACTGCAAGAGTCAATTGAGCTGTAAATTTCAAAGCATTGTACCACAGCGAATTAATTTCAATCACATAACCAGTTCGTGGCGTTATAGGTCTACCATCCTCTATGGCATTCATCCATGTTGCAGGTTTTTCCAATCCATTTACATACAATAAACCATTATTATGTATAATTAAATTAGGATGTTTCTGTTTGCGAATATAAGTAATAATATCAGTTGCCAAAGGTTCAAACCTTTCAGCGGCTGTTTTCATATCAGTGTGTTTAGCATATTGCTGTATAGTCCAAATAAACCAAAGCAGCACGTCGGGAGCGTCAATTTCTTTGAGTTTGATATTCTCCATTTTTCCACGCATAAAATCTTTCAGCTCTGCCACTGAAGTTTCCATAATGGCATCGAAATAATCCATGCGATCGATGGTGAGTGTACAGCCAGGCAAGGCCAAGAACTGGTCGCGAGCACGTGCTTCAAACCAAGGGTATCCGGCTAAAAGATAAGCCTTTTTGCCTTCACGACGGTAAAATTGTTGAGCAGCGTTCTTCAAACAACTGAACATATCCACCCTATGATTTCTGCGTTTTAATTCTTCTTCCCAAACCGCTGTCAATTTTCGTGGAGATGTTTCGGAAATACCTGCAGAAAATATAATTGACTCACCTTTTTTGATGGTCATTTCAAAATACCCCGGAACCAACAAATCTTCTTTAAAATCGTAACCTCGTTCTTGCTCCTTGTAGTATTCTATGTTTTTATACCAAACGGGTTCATGTACAAATGTGTTTTGCTTAGTAAACTGCATGTGTAAAGCTGGATATTGTTCGTATAAACGCATATTGATACCCTGCGAACTTTTCTCGTAATTTGTATCCGCTTGGTCGTTTTCCTTAGTAAGAATATTTACACTTCGGAATGCTAAAAATGGTCTAAATCTTAGTGTTGTAGGCGAATGAGCATCAATCAGCGTGTATTTAATCAGCACACGGGGTTCAAAAGACACCAAAATACGCTCCTTGGAAAGTACTACTCCACCAACCCTGTAAATAGTACGCGAAACAACTTCACAATCGAACTGCCGTATATATTTATGACCGTTCGGGCTGAAATTATTGCCCTCATACTTCTGAATTCCCAAATTAAATTCAGCTCCATGCTGTATCACTGTTTCGTTGAGCGATGAGAGTAAAACATGGTTCGAATTGTCGATTTCTGGCAATGGTACCACCAACTGACCATGATATTTGCGGGTATTACAATCGATAAGTGTAGTACTATTGTAAGTACCGGCTCGGTTCGTCCTAATCATTTCCTTCGAAAGAGATTTTTCAAGATTTACCAATAATGTTTTGTCAAAATTTAGATAACTCATATCGCAATTTGAATAAAAAATTAATATTTATAATCGGAATATATAACTCTTAGATTGTAAGATTGGCTTTAAAATTCAATCTGTATTAATTAACGTTTATAAAGTCCGCAATTTATCAAAATTATTTCAATAATCAATACAATAATGTGATTTTTTTAATATTCCTAATAATATATCTGTTACTAGATTTAACATCACTTATAAAAATAAATTAGTGGAATATTATTGAATAATTCTACAATAACTATAAATATCTGAAATTCTGAAAATTATGTCTTTTTTGAAAATTATTTTGTAATTTTGTGTGATAAAAGTTTCATCTAAGATAATAACCTTACAGTTGGAAAATTAAATTTCATTCAAATGCTATTTACAAAAAAACGCACGCCAGAGCAACTTCAATTTTTACACGCTGTCTTTACTCCAGCCTTAATAACATTAGCTTTCGTTCTTGTTTTCATATTAGAGCGAGGATTAGGGGCTGATTTCCACAAAGCCGGAATCATGCCACGAGATTTTAGCAACGTTTGGAATATATTGAGTTACGTATTTATCCATGCCGATTGGGGACATTTGTTGAACAATAGCATTTCTTTTCTTGTATTAGCATCTTGTTTGTTCTATTTTTACAAACAACTCTCGTACAGCGTTTTATTAATTTCGTGGATATTGAGTGGTATTATATTATGGTCAATAGGTCGCGAAAGTTGGCATATCGGTGCGAGCGGACTCATTTACTCCATCGCATTTTTCCTCTTTTTCAGTGGCCTAATTCGTAAACATATTCCACTAATTGCCATTTCGCTTGTCATTACATTCTTATATGGCAGCATGGTTTGGCATCTATTCCCATGGAAAGTGAATGATCCAATATCATGGGAAGGACATCTTGCTGGTGGAATTACAGGACTAATACTATCAATATTATTTAGAAAGTCAGGTCCTCAGAAACCAATAATGCTCTGGGACAATGAGGATGAAGACGAAGATATTGACTATACTGAGGATGTTGATTTTCAGACAGGTGATGGCCTCGATGAGGATAACACAACATTGAATTAAAACAAATGAATCTAAGAATAGGTTTGAACACGGAAAATTAAGAAAAAAGTGATATTCACTTTGTCAGCCGAATTTTTCTTCGTATCTTTGCCCCGCTTTAATAAAATCAAGATTATAAATTTTAAAAAGTTAGTAAACAGTATGTTAAATCATTATGAAACCGTTTTCATTTTAACTCCCGTTTTGTCTGA
>JBBRHJ010000099.1:0-11404 GCA_038222885.1 Bacteroidales bacterium
TAAAAGTTATTTTATTCTCAGTATTTCCTTTGTCGAATAGTTGAGCTTTGGATTTTCCAACATTAAAAATGCCACCTGAGCCGCCACCACCCATTTGACCACTCATTCTTCTATTCATGTAAACAAAAAACAAAATCAACAGTAAAAATGGCAGAATGCTAAATAAGAACATATCCAAATAGTCCTTACTTAATTTGTAATCAACTATACCAGTATAAACTTTATCTTCCTTGGCTTTATTGATAAATTTTGAAAATTCTTCTACAGAGGGTATTCTCACATTAATCAGTCGTTCTTTTTCATAAACTTCTGATTTTTCGCCAAATACTGATTTTACTGCATTTTTATTTACTTTGGCTGACAATGCGTTTTTGGAAGAAAATACATCAATTTTTTCGACATAGCCTTTGTTTACGTATTCCTCAAATGTAGAATAAGGAACATCTTTGGCAGGCGCTGTATCGTTAAAAAGATAGGAACCAACAAGTACAATAAGTATGATACCGTAAATCCACGATATATTAAATTTCGGGCCTTTGCTTGTTGGTTTTCCGGGAGTTTTTGGGGTTTTGTTTTCCATTCTATTATATAAATAGATTTTTTATTTTTAGTTTAAATTCTCAATTCGTGTCAAATGGGCATCGTTCCACAGATGTTCAATATCGTAAAATGCTCTGAATTGACGTTGAAATACATGTACAATAATCTGTCCGTAATCCATGGCTATCCATTCTGCATTCTCAAATCCGGCCGCTGCCAAGGGTTTTACATTGATTTGTTCATTTACCCAGTCTTTTATTGACGTGGCTACAGAATTGACATGAACGTTAGAATCTCCTTCGCAAATCACAAAATACTTGCAGGGTGCTTCTTTAAGTTTGGTCATGTTCACAATCACTATTCCTTTACCTTTTCTTTCTTGTATACCTTCAACAATTTTTTTTACAATTTGTTCGTTTTCTTTCATGCTGTGCTTTATGATTTATAAAATGCTTTTATTGAAAAGCAGGTTTGGAATTTCCCATTTGCAAATTCCCTGTAATTATTTCTAAATTAGGTCTTTTTGTTAGACAAATTTCATACCGTTATGCTAATGAGTAGGTTTGATAATTTATCACTGACATATTGGCATAAAAAAGCCGATACAGAAAAAGTTGTACCGGCTTTTTATGAATTTAAACTCTATTATTTAGAGATTATTTTATGATAGCCTTGAAAATGTCATCTGTAAAGAATTTTGCAAACTCAAGGTCTTTGGCCGCTTTTGCTCTAAAGCTGTTATTTTCGCTAACTGCTTTGCGTAAGTTGCTGTAAACTGCATCGCGGTTGTTGGTACGAGCACCTACGACAGCACCTAAATAAGCAGTTAAAGCATCTGGTTGTGCTACTGCATCTAATGTGTTGCGTGCACCATTGTAATTGCCATCCAAAATTTGCATCAAAGCATTGTTGTTGGTAGCAGTAGTTCCGAATGAAGATTTAGCTTTTGAATAATCACCTTTCAACAAATATACAGTTCCCATTGCATTTCCTAGATTAGCTTTGGTTCCAGCTGATTTTCCGAAGAATTCTTCTGCTTTTGCGAAATTACCTTTTTGCAATGCACATAACCCTGCATTATAATTAGCGTTCGGACATTTAGGGTCAATGCTTAATGCTTTTTCAAAATTAGCTGATGCTTGGTCATTTCCTTGAAGGTATTGAACTGCTCCTAAGTTATTAAAACCACGAATCTCAGAAGGATAATTAGTAGTTACTTTTGTGTATATATCAGCTTTTGTAGCCAAATCGTCAGTTAAAGTAGCTGCATAAAGCAATTCTTCAACATTAAGTTTTGAGGCGTCTTCAATCGCTAATTTAGTAATTTCGGCATCAGATTTACCAGTTACATCCACTGTAAGTTTCAAACGTGAACGACGCAATTGAGGTAAAATATCTTCAGCAATACTTTTGAAAGTAACCGAAAGATTTTTAATTTCTTGTTCGCGTTGTTCTGGGTCACTGTACATCGACAAAACTCTCAAGATAAGTTGTTTATCTTGAATGTCAGAGCTTTCCATTAATTTTTGGAAACCAGCCCAGTCTTCTGCTGTAAATTTTGAATCAACTGAAACTGTTGTTTTTAGTTTTTTCAATTCTTTGTTTACGTAATCTAAAGTTACTTTTTGACGTTTTTCAGCCAAGTTGGTATTCAATTCCAATGCTCCATCAGGAGAAGCATATCCTGCAATTTCCAAACCAGCAACTTCTTTGTTTTGAGCATCTTTTGCTTCTTTAATTTTCTTAGTTAAATCAAGAATGTTGCCTGATTTAGTTTCCGAAGTTCTCAATTGTGATTGTTGAATCAAGAATTTAATTTCAGCTTCTTGCATTTCTTGAATCACACGTTGGAATTTGTCAGCAATGATGGCAGGTCCGTTTTCAACTCCAAATTTCGTTGAAGCTAATTGTTCGGTAGCAATAACGCCATCGGCAACTTTCACTCTTTCAAGTTTGTAAGTTTTTTTCTTGGTAGAAACACTGAAATCTAACCACAATTCAGATTTAGCCATTGCTGGAACATAATCAAATGAAGTTTTAATTGTGTAAGTTCCACCTGCTTTGTAGCTAATAGTTTGGTCGTTACCAATTACTTTTTCACCTTGAAATACTGAACTGGCTCCTTTAACTTCTTTGCCTTCAAAGCTAAGAACAGGAGTAACTGTAAGAGTTGCATTTTTTGAGAAATACTTTACAGGGAAAGTTCCTGTTATTGTTGCATCTACTTTAGCACCTTTTACTTCGAGTGGATTAGGGGTACATTTGAATAAGCTTGGATCAAGCGTCTTCAAGTCTTTGTTGCACGAGCTCATAACCAATGCAAGCATGATTGTAATTGCGAAAAATAATTGTTTCTTCATAAAGTTTTTATTTTTTGTTGTAAATTAATTCCAGTTTTATGTTTTACGCATTATTCTACAAATATACAATATATGTATCGATTTCTCAGTGCTTTGTACATTTTTTCACATTTTTTCAATAATTCTAAACCATTACTACCTAAAGTTTTCGTTTACAATCTGAATATATTATTTGCATCTCGATAAAAGCTGTATATTATAATCTGCAATGACATTTTGTTTCATTTTGCGTATGGAAATCTTTTATTATTTCGTGATATTTGATAAATCAATTTATCGAATAACAACAAATTAATTTTGATATTCAAACATAAATTGCTTAATTTGCAGAAATTTGAAAATTACAAATTTATTAGCACTTCATATATGAATAGACTCAAATTACTTTATACGGTTTTATTTATCATCATAATTGGTACTTTATTCCAATCGGTTGTTGTAGAATTTTACGAAGGCTTCAAATATGGATTTGCCATAGCCAAATACGAAGACAAAAACAATTTGCATGTCGATGAATTTTTGATGATGAACGTTTCAGTGAAAGATAATAACTATATGGATTCCAGCGTTCTAAATTTAAAGACAGCTGTGCCGATGCAAATTCGATATAATAATATTACTATGCTTATCAATTCACAATCACCAAAACCTTTGTGGTGGATTTTTTTGCAAGTTCTTTATGGAGTGTTGGCGTTGGTAGTAGTGGTTCTTGGGATATGGATTTTGAATTTGGCTCTTAAAATAATCTTTTCACTTCAAAAAACTGCCGTTTTTGATCGTATCAACCTGAAACATATAAACCGCATAGGACTATTCATTTTGAGTATTGCTGCCGCAGAGTCATTTTTGGAACTTATAAATATTTACTCAGCCAAGTTTATGATTGAACTTCAACATTATACATTCTCGTTTGCTGATGTTTTTAAATACGATACGTTTATACTTGGCATAGTGATTTTGATAATGAGCGAAATATTGCGAATGGCTATTGAAATAAAAGAAGAGCAGGATTTAACAATTTGATTTTTAACTACAAATTATAACAAAAGAGAAATGCCGATAATAGTAAATTTAGATGTAATGATGGCTCGCAGGAAGATATCTCTGAACGAGTTGTCGGAGAAAGTGGATATTACGCCGGCTAATTTATCGATACTTAAAACGGGTAAAGCCAAGGCTATTCGATTTAGCACCCTTGAAGCTATTTGCAAAGTACTTGATTGTCAACCAGCTGATATATTAGAGTTTAGAGCTGAGGAATAAAAGACTAAAGATTTATCGATTAATAGCATTTAATGCTTTAACCCCTTTGTCTTTCGAGCAAAATAAGCATCATTAGTCCCAATACAATTCGTTCTTCCTCTTTGGAATTTATCTTTTGGAATTTTTCAACTGAAAATCTTCGTCCCCAAAATGAAGGTAATTTTTTAAGCTGAACTACCTCAATATTTTCTGAGTTGCAAACTGTATAAGCAGGGTGAAATAAATAACCTGAAAGTATACCTAAAAGTGGGATTTCACCAAGCATACTGTCGAAAATTTTAGCCCATGGATTTGCTTCGCGTATAATGAAATCAGTTTGTTTTTGTTGATCCAATATTTCATAATGTGCTTTCCAAATTGAACTCCATCCTTTACGAACTATAAAACCTATTTCTTGGCCATTTATGTTGCTAAAAGAATATGTGGCTGTAAAATCGAGCCATCTGTTGGCACGGATTGTATAATTTAATGCAGACTTACTTTGATCGCTAAAAACCTGTACCTCCTCTTTTAACCTCAACATTTTTTGTCTAATATAGGCTATCGTATTGCCATTGGCATCACAGGCCGTGAAATCGTTACTAAGTGTAGTAACTCTAAAAGTAAATTGAAGCGGAAATTGAAGCTTTTCCATTGTTTGTATCAAAAAAGAAGGTTGTATTTAATTCCTATCTCACACGAATACTTGAACCGAGTTTAAGTAGTTTCTTTCTAGTGAATTTATTTAGTTTACATAACTGGTTAATACTGGTTCCATTACGAGCGGCAATATGACCCAAGGTATCGCCCTTCCGCACTTTGTAGTATTTGGCAGCTTGCATGGTTTTTACTTGTTGTTGGTAGTAGAACGACTTGCGCTTGGTCATTTGATAAACGTCATCATACACATGGCCTGTCTCGAAATTAATAATGCTCGTGGGGTTAATTGCATTGCCCAAGTAGCGAGTTTCGAAATGTAAATGTGGTCCAGTAGATCTTCCGGTATTTCCACCAAGAGCAATAACTTCGCCTGACTTTACAACTTGATCCAATTTAACCAACACTTGCGAAAGATGTGCATACACAGTTTCTAACCCATTTTCGTGACGGATTACCACATAATGTCCGTAACCTCGGGCTTCATAATCGATAATTCTAACTTTGCCCGCAAAAGCGGCATGTATAGAGTCGCCCACGTTCAAGCGTAAATCAGTACCATAATGGTAACGATATCTACGCGGACCAAAATCAGATGTAATTGAACCAAATACCGGAACAATAAAATTTTTACAATTTATTCTTACTGTATCAGGTAAACTGTCGATGGGTATTTTATAGGGATTTAAACGCTCCGAGGTCCATATATTATTGTAGATGTCGTCCGCCGGATGATTTTCCATCAAGTCGTCAGTCTTGTCATTTAGCATTTCGCGATATATGTTCAATGTATCAGTCTTAGGGATGCTAAGAAGCACATTTTTCTGGGCAGATAAACTCAAAAAAACTAATAAGAGTAGGAAAACAAAACTAAATCTAGTGGGGAAAAATCGCATCTTTAAAATCAAACTATTTTGCCTGAAAAATAGAATTATCAAGCTGATAAATTACTTGTCAACAATTATTGGAGCTTATAGATAGTTATTTTGTCTCTTTTGGAAGAAAGAGTTTAATCTTGTAGCTTCAAAAGTGTTGATTTAGAATATTGGCGAGAAATTACAACTCATCGCTGGCGTATAAGAAGCCGAGGTTATTTAGTTTAAAATCAAATATTTCATCTTGTTTGAAAAAACGATTTAGTTCAGCCTCAGCATTTTCAACTGTATCAGATGTGTGAATTATGTTCTCTTGAACGCTCACACTAAAATCTCCCCTTATTGTTCCTTGCACTGCCTCACGACCATTAGTTTTTCCGGCCATGGCGTGTACAATGTGAACTGCATCAAGTCCTTTCCAACAACATACAATAACCGGAGTAATCATCATACTATCTTTTATCCTTTTGAAAAAAGAACGTTCTACCAGATGAGCATAATGTTCTGCCAAAATTGCGTCGTTGAGTTGTATCATTTTTATTCCACATAATTGTAATCCTTTTCGCTCAAAACGAGTAATGATTTCGCCGATCAATTCCCTTTGTAAAGCACAAGGCTTAATAATAACCAATGTTTTTTCCATGACGATTAATATTAAAATTGTATGAAAGTAAATATTCCTCAAAAATAGGAAATCATAGCAATGTGTCAAAATAAGTTCTAATTTTTTAACTTATAATTCCCCAATTTGCAATATTCGTGTTTAATTTACGCAATTGATTAGATAATATACTGTTTTCGGCATTTTGTAGATTAGGGTCATTATCTAAAATTTCCATGGCAACATTGCGTGCAATTTCGAGCATTTTTCCGTCCTGTGCCAAATTGGCAATCTTAAGTTCAAAAGGCAACCCGCTTTGCTGTGTACCTTCTAAATCGCCTGGGCCGCGCAATTGTAAGTCGGCTTCCGAAATCTCAAATCCATCATTCGTTCTCACTAATATATCCATTCGTTTACGGGTCTCTGTGGTCAACTTGAATCCTGTAAGCAATATGCAATAACTCTGATCGGCTCCACGACCGACTCTTCCACGAAGTTGATGAAGTTGTGATAATCCAAAACGTTCGGCATTTTCGATAATCATAACGCTTGCATTCGGTACGTTTACACCTACTTCTATCACAGTGGTTGCAACCATTATTTGGGTTTCTGCCTTCACAAATCGCTGCATTTGATACTCCTTCTCGGCTGATTTCAATTTGCCATGCACTTTGCTGACTTTATATTGTGGAAAAGTTTCACAAATATAATTGTAACCATTCTCCAAATCTTGCAAGTCCATTTTTTCAGATTCCTGAATAAGCGGATAAACAATATATATTTGTCGACCTGCATTGACTTGTTTGGCTATAAATTGATTAAGCCCTTGACGTTTGCTCTCGTAATAATGATACGTTTGAATGGGTTTGCGTCCAGGAGGAAGTTCGTCAATAACTGACACACTTAAATCGCCATACAGCGTCATAGCAAGGGTTCGAGGAATGGGAGTGGCCGTCATCACCAAAATATGAGGTGGCTTTACGTTTTTCTTCCAAAGTTTCGAGCGTTGTTCTACCCCAAAACGGTGCTGTTCGTCGATTACCACAAAACCTAACTGAGCAAACTGAACAGTATCTTCAATCAATGCATGAGTGCCAATCAGAATATTCATTTCACCACTTCGAAGTTGCTCGTGAAGTTCCACTCTAGCTTTTGGTCGCGTTGAGCCGGTGAGTAATGCTACTTTTACACCAAGGTTACCCAAAATATCACAAATAGTTACATAGTGCTGATTAGCAAGTATTTCTGTTGGCACCATCAATGCTGCTTGATAACCATTGTCGATGGCGATGAGCATGGCCATTAAAGCCACCAAAGTTTTGCCACTTCCCACATCACCTTGCAGCAAGCGGTTCATTTGTTTACCACTTCCAATATCAATTCTTATTTCCCGAATTACTCGTTTTTGAGCTCCGGTAAGTTCAAAAGGAAGAAAATCTTTATAAAAAGTGTTGAAATAATGTCCTATTTCAGCAAAAATAAAACCCTGAAAATTTTGTTCACGCCACTTTGTTTGTCTGAGAATATTCAGTTGAATATAAAAAAGCTCCTCAAATTTCAGCCTTTGTCGGGCTTTATTTAGGGCGTTTGCATTTTTGGGGAAGTGAATATTGATAAGCGATTCAGTTAAATTCATCAACGAAAACCGTTTCAAAATTGCTGCCGGAAGTGTTTCAGGAATTCCAGCTTTAAGTTGTTGAATGAGTGGAAAAATAATTTTCTGAACTGCTTTGGAATTCAGATAATTAGTTTTCATTTTCTCGGTTGTATTGTAGAATGGCTGCAAACCCATTTGTTCGGCGGGCGGAAGTTGCGATACAAGTTCAATTTCGGGATGAACGATATTGTATTTGCCATTAAATGCTGCGGGTTTACCAAAAACAACATAATCAACGCCAGTTTTGTATTTATCGAGTACAAAACTGATTCCTTTAAACCAAACGAGTTCGATGGTCTCTTTTCCATCGGTAAAAATTGCTGAAAGTCGCTGTGTATGACCAGTTCCTATTTTCTCAAATTTCAAAATCTGCCCTTTTACTTGAATAAAAGGCATGGTATGACTAATTTCATGCAGATAGTAAAATCTACTCCTGTCGACGTATTTGTAAGGATAGTGCCTTAGCAAATCTTCGACAGAACGGATATGGAGCTCCGAGGCAAAAATCGCTGCCTTTTTGTTCCCCACATTCGGTAGGAATTTTATGTCGTACATTGAGAAATCCATTTAATATAAAGAGTTTGGAATTTGAAGAGTTTGGAATTTGAAAGAGTTTTAGAATAATGATAAATGGTTATTGATTAACATATTGAACTGTCGACACAATAGATCTTAAACAGTAAATTGTAAATGTTTAAATCGTCAACTCTTCTTAGTCTGTGCCTTTGCCTTATTTCTACTCCTAACCCGCCACATATTTTCCTCCAGGAATTTTCCGAATTAAGTATATGATTGTCCATGAACTTATTAATACAAATATTGTCAGCAGTGGTAACGAAATTAATGGATTGGCAAACGACCAATAAATTCCATTTCTAAATAAAACACCTATGATAATAATGTGAACCAAATAAATACCGTAACTGTAAGCACTGATAGCAGATATTAATTTTTCTATTATCTTGTTTTTTATCACTATCTGTTTAATTAATAAAAAGATAGCTACTGCCTGAATAATGGTGTTCAATGAAAAATAACTATAAATTCGTAAATTCAAACGTTGATCGTGCTTACTCGAAAAATAGACGGTTAAAGCCGAAACAGCAATTGTTGTGATAAAGAGTAATAGATATAAATACCTATCAGTTCTAAAACTAAGTTTTATTTGGCTCAAAAAATAGCCAAGTATCAGAAAACCGGAATATTCGAAATATCCCAAGAGTTTGTATTGATAGTCGCCAGTCCAGTTGTAAAAACTTAAATTCATATTGTACGTAAATACACAAAGCGCAACCCAGCCCGAAAGGAAAATTACTAAATATTTATTGCTTGCTTTTTGTACAATTTTTGAGCTGAAAGGTATAAATATATACAGAAAAAGAATCATATAAACATACCATAAATGTTTTGAAACACCTTCGTTCAAGAATAAATCGACTGCCCAACGAATAAAATCATTCAATGTATGTGGTTGTAATTTAGGGCTTAACATAACCCAACGATACAGCCAATAAACAATCATCCAGAATATTAAGGGAATAAATACACGAACTAATCTCTTTTTGTAAAATTCAGAGAATGAATAGGTTTTGTTGAGTAAAGTAGCTCCACTTAACATTAAAAACATGGGTACAGCAAACCGCGTAAAACTGTTGAATAAATTGCCAATCCACCAGCTGTCCATTTGCCGTAAATAGGCCATTTTTAATACTGGACTCGACACATGAATAATAATCACAGCAACAGTAGCTAATGCACGTAGCGTATCTAAATATTGAATTTTGTCAGTTTGTGTCGACATAGGGAGTCACTGTTTTCGAGATGAATTTCAACTAAAGCTTTAATGTATTATTGGCACATTGTTTACTTGTTTCCTAAATTTTATTTTTTATCCATCAATGTTACAGCTAAATGAAAATCCAATGCCGTGGTAATTTTGATGTTTTCGCGATTTCCTTCTACCAAGTAGATTTTTGTTCCATATTGCTCCACCACAGAGGCATCATCTGTGAAAAACTCCGAAAAATCCTGTTTATAAGCATTTTTCAGCAATTCAGCGTCGAATACTTGAGGAGTTTGAACCAATCTGTAGGCATTTCGGTCCAATGCTTTGCTACTATCTCCACTTATTTCTCTGATACTTTCTACTAATTCAATAACTGGCACCGCAGCATTAAATTCGTATGCTTTTTCAAAACATCGTGTTATGGTGTCCACACTTACCAAGGGACGTACACCATCGTGTACTGCAACTAATGCATTGAGATCAACTTCGGCAAGTCCATTTTTAACTGATTCGTAGCGAGTGTTTCCACCTCTTACACATATATGTTCAACAGTAAAGGCATGCTTTTTGCAAAGTGAATCCCAAAATTCAAAATGAGCTTCGGGAAGCACCAAAATGATTTGAATATTCGCATCGTACTGATGGAAAACTTCCAAAGTATACATCAAAACGGGTCGACCTTTAATTTCGACAAACTGCTTAGGGATAATCGTTTTTACCCGCTCA
Organism: Bacteroidales bacterium; assembly: GCA_038222885.1. Lineage (GTDB taxonomy): Bacteria > Bacteroidota > Bacteroidia > Bacteroidales > Paludibacteraceae > Paludibacter. Next base: position 10,445 of record JBBRHJ010000099.1, read on the forward strand.
CCGCGTCCACCGGCAACAATGATAACTGCTTTTGGTTTCATAATGAATTTTTTATAAAATCTAATTAGCAACAAAGATAAGCATTTAACAACGAAAATAATGAAACTTAAAAACGAAAATGGACTTAAATTGTTATAATCAACATACTAACAAACTCATTATTAGTAATGGTCAATGTCGCTTTTGAGTAGATTGTGAAATTGCAAATCAAGCTATTTCCTTATCTTCAATAAAAATTTTATTGGTAGAAACGCTAACATTTTATAACTTTGCACTCAAATTAGAAAGAAATGAAAAAAAATATCTTTACCTTAATACTGTTTTTTAGTATCCTCTATGTTTCTGCACAAGATGTCGAAAACAAATCGAATAGAAATATTTTCGAGCGTCTACGGTCAAATGATTCGACAAGTAGAGGAAGCGTTAAAGTATATCAAGATTCAAGGATAGAGCAATTGATGAACGAACATAAACCTGTTTCGGAAGTCAAAAGTACGAATACTGGGAATGGGTATCGGGTTCAAGTATTTTCGAGCAACGTACAACGAACTGCAAAAGCAGAGGCATTTAAAATAGAAAAAGCATTACGAGAAGAATTTCCTGATTATGAAGTGTATGTCAATTACACATCTCCATTTTGGAAGGTGAGGGTTGGTGATTTTAAGACTTTTAACGATGCTCAAGAATTAAGACATGAATTGATTGGTGCTTTTCCCAACCTGCGTAGCGAGACATATACGGTAAAAGATATTGTGAATTTTTAACCTAACCGGAATGAGCTAGAACAAGGAACAAAGAACAAAGAACAAAGAACAAAGAGTGTTAATGCCTGAAATGCGTTGACCGTTTTTCTACTTATTTTTGTTTTATATTTTTTAAAAAATCAAAAAAATATGATAATGATGATGAACCATTGTTGATTACGGGAAATAACTTTTAGCGAAGCGTTAAGAAAGTTAT
>JBBRHJ010000100.1:0-11381 GCA_038222885.1 Bacteroidales bacterium
CCCGATATACATAGTAACTGTATCTAAATCAGCATATTGTTTTTTCTCAGTATCAATTGTTTTACCAAATATCTCATCATTCCTAAGTCCTAACAATTCAATTTCGTGTCCGTGATGTAAAAGTCGTTCAGCAGCTTTGTAGGCGTAACGTTCGGGATTATTACTTGCTCCGATTATTAAAGTCTTTTTCATAATTATTTAATTTATAGCATTATACAAAAATAATAAATTAGCATGAAGCAAAGAAGTTGAAACAGTCGAAAATCTCTTCCTTGCTAGCGGTTTGATTGATTTTTATCTCGCCAATATCAGAAAGAAGCGTAAAATTTATTTCGGCCGAGTCGTTTTTCTTATCGTGAGTCATCAGTTCGAGCAGTGATTCATAATCATTTTTTGTAATTTGAAACGAACCATAAAACTCACTAATTAGTTTATTTAATCTCGATATTTCCTCTTTTGGAAATCCAAGTTTTACATGCGACAAATAAAGTTCACAAAGTAAGCCCCACATCACCGCATAGCCATGCAAAACAGGTTTGTTGATTCTATACGACATTGTTTCGAAAGCATGACCAAAAGTGTGACCGAGATTCAATGCTTTGCGTATGTCTTTTTCGTGAGGATCTTGTTCTACTATATTTTCCTTGATTCTTATACTTCTGCCTACCAGAGTTTTAAGTGTTGATAAATCAATATTCTGTAGATTGTATTGAAGAATTTCTTCCCATTCTGCTTTGGTATCAATCAAGGCGTGTTTTACCATTTCGGCATAACCTGATCGAATATTTTCTTTATCAAGTGTTTTGAAAAAATCGATATTGATAATGACTTTATCAGCCGGAGTAAAAGTGCCAATCTCATTTTTCAGTCCTAGGAAGTTAATGCCTGTTTTTCCACCTGTTGCTGCATCCACAGCCCCAAGAACCGAAGTCGACAGATTAATGTATCTAATCCCTCTTTTGAAAGTAGAAGCTGCAAACCCGCCGATATCTGTAATCATACCTCCGCCCACATTGATAAGTAGCGATTTTCGGTTGGCTCCGTTCTCACTTAGATATTTCCAAATAATAATTGCCGAATCTATGTTTTTATTTTCATCACCGCTTGGAATGCAAATCAAATGACTGTCTTTCAGTTTGTCTGATTTCAGCACCACTGGTAAACATAAACTCTCAGTATTGCTGTCAGTTAATATAAATATATTTGTTGAATCCTGATTTCCAATAGCATCATTCAAATCATCGATAAAATTCTCACTTATTATTGTATTAGCTTGGCTCATCTTTATGTTTAATTTAATTCTCAAGAAATCTCTCTATATTTCAACCCTTTACATATTAATTGACATTCTTCATCATGCCCTTTGTATTCGGACGCTGAGGAGTATTTGAATTATTTGGTGCTGTTCTTGTGTTGCTGGGTGGATTATTGTTTTTAGATCCAGTATCATTACTTTCTGATTTTTCATCATCACCACCAGTTTTGCCCATTAAACTGCTTGTACCAATTTTTTCACGTGGTTTCTTAGCTATGGTAAGCATCACATCATCACTGTTGGTAGGTCTTTCGTGTTCTATCCAAAAATAGTTTTTCAAGTATAAATCACCACCTGAGAGTTCAGTAATTGGATACATTATTCCACTCGACGCTGTTGTTAAAACGATTCTATCTACCTTTTTGTTTTTCAGATACATTACTACAAAACTACTTTCAGTTTTATTGATACCAATTAAAGTGGAATCGGCATCGTCCCGCGGGTAGTAAATCGTCTCGGCATTCCCATTCACATTGACTTTTCTCAATTCACCACTATCCATATAGGCAATAATTTCCTTCCCTGAAAGTTGGTTGAAATAGAGTGAATCTTCTTGTTGAACAGCCATAGCTGCCCGTTGAATATGAATATAATCAATTTTCTCGTTTTTAGTAAATGCTTGGATAAATTCACCCGAAAGTTGATTTTTCTCGGCCCAAATCACTGGATCACCATGCATATTCATCACCGAATCACGAGCTGTATAGATCAAAGAATCACAGATTCCCTGGACATCATTTCGGTAAAAACGCACATTAAAATAGCCCTTAGCCACATCGTATGTCGAATCTTTCAAGGTACGCAAAGTATCGGCATGTACCCAAAGCGTATCTTTACCCGACCAGTCAATTAAAAGTGCAGAATCCGTTGCTAAACCAGTCTCAGCGGCTTCGTTATAATAGACGTAATCGCCATAGAGCGTATTCTTTTTCACGCTGTCGTTCATCGAAACATTAATAAATCCTTCGCCGTATTTTTTTTCTTTGTCGTAATAAATGGTATCACCCATAAGTTCTTTCCCATCCTTGTGAATCACTTTTGACCTATCCAAAAGCATCATTTGTCCAACTGCGGTATTGTACCAGCCTTTTGATGAATAAATATTCGTTTCGTCTTGATACAGAATGTGAGTTGGCCCTACTATGTTAGCAATGGAAGTTTTGGTGTTATAATGCAAAGTATCAGAATTCATCACAAAATTCTTATTGACCAAATTCACATTTTTCTGAAACAAGGCATCATTATTAGAAGTATTGTATTGGCCCCAAGCTGATGTTAGCGTGTTTTCTGGATCTACAATTTTTCCTCCGTAGCGGTAATAAGCTAAATTTGTATTTCGATCAAAATCAAGACTATCGGTTGTGAGCGTCGTTTTCCGATTCTCGAGTCTCACGTTTTGTCGCATGCGAGCCAACTTTAAGTTACCATCATAATATAAAAAATCGCCGTACACAAAAAGTGTGTCACCCTGAACTATACGAACATTGCTAAATGCATCCAAAGAGTTTGCTTTTTCATAAAAATAGGCACTGTCGCAGAATAATAATGCGCCGTCATGACGAAATCTTACGTTACCTCTTAGTATTTGTATATCGGGATTCGTAAATTGATCGAAAGCCAAATTTTGGGTATTTTCAAGATAAACCAAACTTGCATTTTTAGTGTTCAAGGGGTTTACAATAGGAGCGAGGGGCGAAGGATTATTAAGTGGTCGGGTGATTCTTAATACAGTTTTTTTCTTTTTTTTAGTGTCCGATTTGGGTGTCGGGTTCTGCATTTGCATTATCTCGTTTCGGAGTTGGCCCGGACGAACTTGTGTCATCGCTTCGGACAAAAAGAAACAGAGCACACCGAGTAGTACGATGTGCTTCATTTTTATTGAATGCATTTGGAATAATGAAATAATTTGCTGCTTGAAATTCATTAATAAAATAGTTTTATTTTTTAATCCATCCTGGATATTGGAATTTACAATTTTGCCATGCTGGATCTATGCTAATGTAAGTCTCTTTTTGTTTCTTAACTATCCAATTGTTGATGAATTTTTCTTTTTCTTTACCCTCGTAAAAGTTTTTAAGCATTTGATAATCATCTATCATATTGGCTTTATGGTTTTCGGTTTTCGATTTTAATTTCACCACGGCGACCACTTCTTTATTCGTGCTGGGACTCATCATGGTGAATGGTTTTGAAATTTCACCAACATTCATTGTGTATACCACTTTGGCAACTTCTTGTGGCAGATCTTGATACTCAAACTTTGATGATCCCGATTTCTCATTAAGCATCAAACCAGCATTCATTGCAGTAGTCTTGTCTTGTGAGAAATATATTACAGCTTCTTCGAATGTGGTTTTATTCAATCGAATTAAATTGGAAATTGAATCAAGTTTTTCGATGGCTTTGGTTTTGTCCAAAATAGAAACCCTTGGTTTGAGCAATATATGACGACAATTTAAGCGGTCGCCACGTTTTTCGATAAGTTGAATGATATGAAAACCGAACTCAGTTTGTACAATTCTTGATACTTTTTTAGGGTCAGTTAGGTTAAAAGCTACCAACGAAAATTCAGGTACTAATTGTCCACGACCCATAAACCCGAGTTCTCCTCCCCGTTTAGCGCTCTCTTCATCTTCCGAATACAAGCGAGCCAACACTGAAAATTCTGAGCTTCCTTTGTTCACTCTATCAGTGAAATCCCTCAATCTCTCTTTAATCCTATTCGATTCTTCGATGGGTACTGGGGGTTCAAAACTTATAATTTGTAGCTCTACTTGGGCGGGAACACTGGGGATGCTGTCGGTTGATAATCCATTGTAAAACCGACGAACTTCTGCTGGGGTCGATTTTAAATCGCCCACCAATTTTTGTTGCATCTGCTGTATAATCATCTGATCGCGAAACATGGTGCGTAAATCTTCACGTAGATTAACGGTGTTTTTACCGAAATACTCTTCCATTTTTTCCTTAGAGCCAATCTGGGAAATAAAGAAACTTAGCCTATTCTCCACTTGATTGTTTACTTGTCCCTCTCCTACCACGATGCTGTCCAGAATAGCTTGGTGTAGAAATAACTTATTGATGGCAATTTGCTCTGGAATAACACAATAGGGGTCGCCTTGAACAGGAGTTCCTTCGTACTGAGCTCTTAATTTTTGTTCCTCAACCTCAGATCGTAAAATTGATTCATCACCAATTATCCAAATTACTTCATCAATAATATTGGTTTGAGACATTAAAGTTCCCATAGCCGAACTTAGAAATAGGAAAAGTAAAAGAATATTTTTTTTCATTGGGAAAAATTTTATTTTAAGAGTTTGGGATTTGAAATTTGAAATTTGAAAAGTCCCGAAAAGCCGGGATGTTCCGACACGTTGGAATGTACAATCGAATTACTCAATTTGAAATTTTACAGAATTATGTATTATTTATTTCGCAATATTGGCAGATTAACTTTTTACTTTTATCTTTCTTTTCTTTTTCCTTTGCCTCAGCCTATCACTATTTTTTCTTAAAATAAGTAACATTTTCATTCTCAATGGCATCTTTGTAAATTTCGTCTTCAAAGTTACTGATAAATTCAGCTTTGTTTTTATTGAGAATTAGGTTGCTAATCTTGGATTTTGCCATCTCAAAGGGTTCAGTTTCACCTGTTCTTTTATAGGCCATAATGCGTAAAAAATAATGCTTTGTGCTATCCGATTTTTCAAAAAAACGATGATTGGCAACAAAAGAAGCTGGATCTTCTACCTGCATCGGTATTTTCTTTAAAATTTCGGAAAAATCCATCCATTTGTCGCCAAAGTAATCGAAGCTTATAGCGTTTTGCACACTGTACTTTTCAATATTTTCTAGTGCTTTGGTGTCACCCGATTGAACCCAATTTCTAACATTTGCTAATTTGGGGGCATTGTCTGGAACGATAAGCAGCATTCCTTTTATGATATTTTCCCTTAATACAAATTCGTCCTTGAAATTTTCGTAAAAATCAGTCATCTCGGCCTCAGTGGGTTCCTTTGATACTCTCTGTTCTATCAGCTTTTGTTGATATTGCTGAATGGTGAGCGATTTACGATAATCTTCAATCAGTAAGTCAATCTCATTTTTATTCGTAATATTTCGTTTTGCATTTTCGTAAAGTAATACATCGGTTACCCATTTACGAATGTAACTTTCAGCAATTTGCGTACTGTCTTCCTTGCTTATATCGGTCGGAATGATGTCAAGTACCTGATCGAGATACAAAAATCTGCCCTCCACTTCGAGAATTGGAGTTCGTTCAGTGTCGGCTATTTTAGGTTTACAAAACCAAAAAGTAGGTATAATGAACAAAAGAATTATTAAACGGCAACTTTTCATATCGGGTAGCAAAGATAATATTGGAATTAGGTTTTTAATGCTAAATTAAGAATAATAATTCAGAATAAAGGTTTTTTAATCACTTTTCGACCTAATAAATTTGATATTCTGTCAAGTTTGCAGGATTGAAATCCCTCAGGGCTTATGGAAGTGCAATTATATGAGCCATGTTTGGCTTTGGTTGGTGGAAATCTTAGCTCAAGGAGTCAGTCTTGGAGTTGTCTTTACTACTCGGAGTGCCAACTTAAAGTCGTGACCCGAGTAATTCCTCCAATCGTGCGGCAGCAGGGGAAGATTTGGGAGGATAGTGAGCAAACTTATCGCTCACTGTCCTCCAATTTTAAATATATTTTTATATCCTCCAATTTGTTTTTTCAACCATGAAAAAACAAGTCAATAAGATTATGACATTACAGCAACTCCTTTTTTTGATTTTCTGTATAAATAGGAGCTCATAATGTTTCTTTTTGCAAAACGCATTTGCTTCTCAGCATTTATCAGCTTTGTGTACATATTTTTAGTAACACCGAAATATTCGTAAGTAGTACCGTCCATGAAAGAAATTTCGAGCATAGAACCTTTATGTTTGAAATCAGCAATACCTGATTCTGCTGTTACCGTGAGGTATTCTTCTTCATTGGCAGCTTTCGTTTCAGGTGCTATGCTTGTAAGAAAATGATAGCCATCAATAATTTGGCGACTTTTAAATTCAGCTTCAATCGCTTTCTCATCACCAGCCATAAATTTGTCGGGATGCCATTCTTTTACTAAGTTTCTATATGTGCCTTTTAATTGTTTAAGATCAATTTCACTTTCAACTTTAAATAATTTCTTGTATTCGTTAATACGCTTCATAAATCGGAATTTCTATAATTTAATTGTAACTCGCCTTGTCGTTTTTCTCAAAACGAGCGCAAAGGTACGGAAATTTTAATTCTTCACCAATTTCCACGCTGGCAAACGATTGTATAGTGTGGCCAACAGCAAATTCATTCACGAAGAATGCATTTTTATTAGTTCATGGGTTATAGTGAAACTCTCGTATAATTGATGGATGAAGTTAGCTGCTGTTTTTATTCAACTTTAATCATAATGAAATCTGAATTTCGCAATTAATATTTCATCGTCTTTCACTTTATAAATCAATCTATGTTCGCCATCAATTCTGCGAGACCAAAATCCTTTATACTTATGCTTCAATGGCTCTGGTTTTCCTATACCCGAGAATGGATTTCGCGAAATATCTTTTAATAAATCATTTATTTTCGATAAAATTTTCTTATCAGTCTTTTGCCAATATAAATAATCTTCCCAAGACTCATCTACAAATATGTATTTCATTGTTCAATAAGGTCTTGCTGAAATGACGAACCAGTTTTGAGTTTTTCAATGGCCGAGTCTAATCTTTTTTCATTGGTCTTCGATGACAACTCATGATATGTCGCATTAAGCGAATTATATTCTTCTAATGACATAATTACAACGCCGCTGTCTTTGCCTCTGTTAATTATTAAAGTTTCAAAGTTTTCAGTCACACGGTCAAGATATAGTTTAATATCTTTTCTAAAATCGGAGATTGTTGTTGTTAACATGATATTGCTAATTTTGTACGTTACGAAGTACAAATATAAGTACAAAAAATAGAATATTGTTATTTTGTAAGATTATTTTATGAAGTATTCATGAAAATAGTGTTACATCAAATGAATTTATAACTCCAAACGTACTGGATATGCAAGGCAAACCTTTGCTTCTAACTTCGTCAGAGTGGGACGCTATGCTGAACAAAAAAGCTCCGACACGCTGTGCTCAACAGTGACTCCGAAAATAGAGTCGCTGACAAAGGGTTCCCACCAGCAAGCGCAACCTTCTGCCCATTGAGTGGAATATCATATCCAAAAGGACGGGAATTCGATTTTTATAAAATGCTTTTGCAAACAGTTAAAAACTGCCTTTGTTTTCAGTCCAAGTTACGCTTCGCTAAACTTGAACTATACAGCTCTGTGCATTGAATAGAGTTGGACGAAAAGATGAATATAATTTTATCCAGTTGTTTTTCTTTTAGTTATCAAATTCTATAACAACCATTCTATATTGTTGTATTTTTCCTTCATTTTGTCCCAAAAGTCCTCACTCCAATCCATTGCTACTGCTGCAACCCAATCTGTTGGAAAATCATTAAAAATTGTTTCTACCATTTTAGCACCATATCCTTTGGTCGGTGAATTTATGTCGTAGAAGTTAATGTATTTCCTTGGCTCGTTGTATAGTATTTGTACAGCAATAGCAGTTTTGTGACCAACTTTTGTGTTTGGAACTTTGGGTCTATTCGGGTAGTTTTCACTCGAAGCCGCTAAGTATTCATCACTAATGCTGATATATTTAATAAAGTCTAATTCGGCAAGATTTAAAGCAATTCTAATAATCGGCATAGACAATATTTTTACTCTTCCAATAACGCAAATTTGTTTTCCACTTTGATTAAACGGCAGAAACAGTTTCTCAAATTCTTTTCTTTTTAGCATCTTTTCAGTCTTAGTTTTCGCAGTTGATTAGCGCAGTCATTCTCTTTTTCTCTTTTGTTTAGTATGCTTTCCGCTAACGGTCGAGGCTATGAGCAGTAAGGGATTAAGTAGAAAGGAACTTTGAACCGATACAAAATTTGATGCGGGTGCTACTATTCGAAAACTTCTGAAACCCTTATTGGCGGTTAGTTTTTTTGCTATTTATAATCATTAATAAGTTTACTCACTGTCGAAATTACAACTTTAGATTCTTCCAAGCTTGAAATTATAACCCAATCATGAAACATTTCGGGATACTCAAAATAGTTAAATTTAAGCAGTTGATCTTTCATTATCTGTTTGCATTTTTGAGCATCGGCATATAGTATATCGTTTGTTCCTGTAAAAATTGATATTCTGCATAATCCAGTGTAATTTCCATATATGGGGCTTACTCTATAATCTTTCAAGTCTAAGTTTCCTGCATACTTCTGTCCTGCATTTTTAAGACCAATAATACTTAGCATCTTATCTTTTTCGTCTATCAACTCTATATTCGGATTATTCATAGTGACATCTAACCAAGGAGAGAAAATTATAATCTGTTCAGGTTGCATTTTTTTCTCGTTTCTTAAATGTTGCACAAAGCCAACTGCCAAGCCACCACCAGCAGAATCCCCCATTATAATTAATCGTTTTGTAGAATATTCAGTTATCAATTTTAAATATAAAACATCAATGAAATCATAGGTTTCAATGCACACGGCAGCAGGTGTCAATGGATAATCAGGAACAATAATTGTTGCGTTTGTCTTACTTATTAATTGCTCAATTATATTCCAATGTTGATAAGTGATGTTGCACATGTATGCACCACCATGCAGATACAATATAATTACTTCAGATTTATTGGCTTTTGGCGAAATTACCCATACCTTTCTTCCGTTTTGTTGACTTTCTTCAATGTCGTAATTCCGCATCAATGACTTAGTCGGTTTTGCTGGTTCTTTAACAAAACTGTTCGTAATCATTTTCTTTTCCATGCTCTTTTTCATTCCCAACAAGCCCATAATGGATTGTGTGATTTTTGATTCAAAACTTGGAGGTCTGTTATGCTGATAGTCGATATTCATTTTTACGTTAGTTGATTTTTGTGCAAAACTACTATTGATTACGAGAAAAGCAGCAATAAAGAAGACAAATACTTTCATTAGTTCTCTCCTTTAAAAATGGAACTGAAACCGGTATAATTAGTTATTATACCGTCAACTAAATACTTGGCAACTTCAACTTTTGCAAATTGATCGTATAACATGAGACCTTCAGTTTGATTTATTATTTTAGCAATTGTAGCTCCATCCTTCAAACCTACAGATCCGATAAAGTGAAATTTTTGGGAGCTATTTACAACAATTTTTTCTTGTAGTCCATGATTCTTCATTGTACTACTGATTAATACTTTACAAATAAGTTTAACAAACCAATTTAGTTGACTCCAACTTTCATTTACTCCCAATCCCCCGCTGGCGCGAATTTGCAACAAAGTGGTTAGCTTTTCGTACAAAGATTACGCTGATAACAAAAATCAGAAACTCATGACCCTAACAGTTGGGCTGTCAAAAATTAACTGTGTGTTTTTAAAATCTTCGTTCCAAAACAAGTTTAAAATGTATGAATAGAATTGAGATAAGTATGAATTGGATTGGACTTTAGCCCATTCTTAATGATAATGCAAGCAACAGGACTTTAGTCAAAATGTTGTAAAAGAAGAATTTGGCTAAAGCCAATATCAAATTCAATTTTAAATCCTTCAGCTAAAGCAGGAGGCAATTCAAAAGCTGGAGGCCATTCAAAAAAAATCAGAACGATAATTATTTCTTCAAAATATCAATTTTTGACAGCTCATCTCACAGGTATAGAGTTTATCAGACTTTTCGTTATGCATATCCTGCCCTACCGTTTTGTAAAGATACGCTACTTTGGCATTTTAACAAGCCGCTACAAACAAAAGGTAGAACCGCTAAAAACCAAACCAGATATTGTCCAACTGGCTGAAACCAAATTCCAACGTAACGACCAAGCCTAGCCGACAGCTGCCTTGCGCTGACCTGTCAGACTGCGGAACGCTGTCGGGCAGGTGGCTCGGCTAGCCGGTGATGGCAACTTGCCGTTGAATAAAATAGATGTGTATCTTCGATTTTTTGTCATAAAAGTGTCGGCAACTATGATTACCCAACTTTCTTTTCGTACAGATACTTTTGAAAATCAACAAATAAAGAGCTTATATTAGCCACATTACCAAGCACTTCTTTGGCATCTTCGAGCGATTGATATTTATTCGTCAGTAAAATTGGCAATTTTTCTTGATCAAGCTCGCCAACGCCAGTTTCAACATATTTAGTTAACACAAATTCAATAAACTCTTTCTGTTTGTTGGTAAGCAAGGCAAAGATGGTGGCTTGTGCAGCTGCTACACGTGCTTCTCTGGTAATAGGTTTTGTATCGCTATTGAACACGTATTCCAACACATCAAACAGGTCGCTTTTCTCTGCATTAATCAATACTTGTAAAGTGGCTAATTCATTTTTTCCGAATCCTGCATCAGCCAATTTCTCCAACAAAGTCCTCCTAGTCATAGGATTACTCCAAAGTGTACGTAATTCGTCCTCGCTTTTGAATAGATTTGGTAATTCTCCAAACAGATTGTTTAAGAATTCTTCGGCCGACATGGGCTTTCCATCAGTACTCCAAAACGAAGTGGAAATCATGTGCTGGATTTCCAGCTCTTTGCCATTTCGCAATTTTATCTTTGTCTTTTTAACGCAAACACAAGGGCGTTGACCACATATCTCACATGGTTGAGGAGGTTCTTTCTGGCAAATACAAGGAGATTTTTGACAAATTAGACAAGGAATTTTTGTTTTTTTCTCACAAATGCAAGGATCTTGTCCACATTTTGAACAGCTTTCATCAATTGGTTCTCCATCCCATTCAGGGTCTGAGAAGTGATGATAGGCATTTACAAAATCGTAAATAGTGAAAAATTCTTTGCCATCGAACAAACGTGTGCCACGACCCACAATTTGTTTAAATTCAATCATAGAATTTACAGGTCTCATCAGTACAATATTTCTAATATTTCTGGCATCAACTCCTGTTGAAAGTTTTTGTGAGGTTGTCAAAATAGTCGGAATTAATTTTTC
>JBBRHJ010000101.1:0-11242 GCA_038222885.1 Bacteroidales bacterium
TTTTAAAACCAAACTCGAAATTGCATCTGAGATTATTGAACATCAATCAACTCAAATCGATTTTGACTTTGTTAGTGCAGATGGATATTATGGCAATGATGCTGATTTTGCAAGAAAAATAGATGAACTTGGCTATTTGTATATGCTTGACATTCATGCAAATCAATCTATTTATCTTGAGCCAACGGAACTGGAGGTTCCCCAAAGGAAATCAATCAAAGGGCCAACACCAACGAAATTGAAGGCAACAAAGCCAAACATGTCTGTAACTGATTATATGAACACGCTCACTGATGAGCAATGGCAGAAATTGACTGTGCGCAATACAACTAAGGGCAAATTAACGGGATATTATCATTTTGCCAAAGTTTATATCTGGAACAAAGCGGTAGACCGAATCGAGCAGAGATTACTTGTAATAAGAAAAACCTTTAGTTCCGATAAAGAATTGGAGATAAAGTTCTCATTCACAAATGCAAATTTGGAACAATATACCCCAGAGGTGATTGCGTACATGCAAGCGCAACGTTTTTTTGTTGAGCATTGCATCAAAGAATCAAAACAAATTCTTGGAATTGACCAATTTCAAACACGAAAATGGAATGCATGGGTGCATCAGGTGGCATTAAATTTCATGGTTTCTTCGTTCATTTTAAAAGAGAAACTTCGAAATAATCAAGATTTTCCTTTGCTCAGTGCAAGGGATATTAAAGAATTGATCATCTTTCAATTGCACAAACAAATGACTGATGATCAAATGTATGAGAAAATTATTAACCGACATATTAGGAGACAAAAAGATATCAACAATGCATATCTAAGGCAAAATCCTAATCTGTCAAAGTAGAATTAGTTTTATTGCTCCTAATCGCTCACTAATTGAATTGGAAAAAGGAAACATCGTACTAACCAAGTGATGGAACGCTTGTCGGGTTATACTTCATTTTGGTGGGAAAATTTATGTCGTCAAGCAGTTTCCGGTTCTACGATTGAAGGTAATACTTTTGGCTTTGCTCAAAGTTGGTGAGGTAATATTTCGAAAGATGAGCGCATTGAAATTGATGTAGTTGCTGAATCTACAGATGGAAAGATATTGCTGGTGGGTGAGTGTAAATGGACACAAAGAGAAAATGCCTCACAACTTATTTATGAACTTGAACAAAAAGCTCAAAAACATCCTTTTGCAAAGGGTAAAATAATATTGCCTTGTCTTTTTCTTAAAAACACCCCTTTTGATACAATTTCTCAAGCTGTATTTTGGCCTTATGATATTGTGTTAATGTTGTGATTAGAATTTCTCAAAAAGAGAAACTCTTTTTTATATTTAGCCATCTGATATGAAGATTCAAGCACTTATGGAAATGATAGGTGTTTGGAATATTAAATTTAGTTTGAATAGTAACTAATTCCCTTTGCCGAATCTGCAAAGTTTATTTAAATTCAACTACAAGAAAAAAAACCGAATATTCTTGATGTTTGCAACAAATTGTAAATCAAACAGCGGTTTTTGCAACACAAATTGCATATATTTTCATTTAATCATCAAAAAAGCAACTTCATTTGAAATTAATTTGTAATTTTGCTTTTCAAAAAAAATGAGTTAAAATATTTGTTTGTCTGACTATTAAATTATATTGATGATTAAAAGAAAATTTTTTCTATTCCTTGCATTTCTTTGTATAGGTTTTTCTATAACTTTTGCACAAACAACCAAAGTAACGGGTTTGGTTGTCGACGAAGCCGGTGAACCAATCATTGGTTCAGTTGTGTACCCCAAAGGAAATTCTAAAATAGGTACTGTAACCGATGTGAATGGAAAGTTTGAACTGAATGCACCTGTTCAGACTAAAACTTTGGTGTTTTCATATCTGGGTTATAAATTGCAGGAAGTTTCCTTGAAACCGAATATGATGGTAAAATTGGAAACGGACTCTAAGCAATTGGATGAAGTGGTGGTTACCGGTATGCAAAAAATGGATAAACGTTTGTTTACAGGCGCTACTACAAAACTGGATGCTGAAAAATCACGCTTAGATGGTGTTCCAGATGTGAGTCGTGCTCTTGAAGGTAGATCGGCAGGAGTAACTGTTCAGAACGTATCGGGTACATTTGGGACGGCTCCCAAGATTCGAGTACGTGGAGCTACTTCTATTTACGGAAGTTCCAAACCGCTTTGGGTGGTTGATGGTGTTGTGGTTGAGAGTGTGACAGATGTGAGTGCTGAAAACTTGTCTTCGGGTGATGCTGTAACACTTGTTTCGTCGGCAATTGCCGGATTGAATGCCGATGATATTGAAAGCTTCCAGATATTGAAAGATGGTTCTGCAACTTCTATTTACGGAGCTCGTGCTATGGCTGGAGTTATTGTTATTACTACCAAAAAAGGTAAAAAAGGAGTTAGTAGTATCAGCTATACCGGCGAATTTACAATGCGTTTGATTCCGGGATACAATGAGTTTAATATTCTGAATTCTCAAGATCAAATGGGGATCTATACTGAAATGTCTCAAAAAGGATGGTTGAATTTTTCAGATGTGTATCGTTCGGCTGAGAGTGGAGTGTATGGAAAAATGTATCATTTGATTAATAGCTACAATCCCGCAACGAAAAAGTTTGGATTGGCAAATACAATCGAAGCACGAAATGGCTATTTACGTGAAGCTGAAATGAGAAACACCGATTGGTTTTCGGACTTATTTCAGACGAATATTATGCAAAATCATTCTGTAGGTATTTCGGGAGGAACAGATAAAACTTCATTCTATGCTTCGTTGAGTGCTCTTTCCGATCCAGGTTGGGCTAGACAGAGTGGCGTATCACGTTATACTGCCAATTTGAATGTAACACACAATATTTTAAAAAATTTATCCCTGAATGTGATATCCAACGGTTCGTACCGTCAACAAAAAGCACCCGGAACATTGAGTCAGGATATTGACGTGGTGTCGGGCGAAGTGAAACGCGATTTCGATATTAATCCCTATAGTTACGCGCTAAATACTTCAAGAACTTTAGATGCTAATACCTATTATACACGAAATTATTCTGATTTCAATATTTTACATGAATTGGAAAATAACTACATGGATTTGAATGTTCAGGATTTAAAATTTCAGGCCGAATTAAAATGGAAAATTTTGAAAAATCTTGAATGGGGCGTACTTGGAGCATTGAATTACAAAACCACTTCGCAGGAACACTTTATGAAAGAGACATCCAATCAAGTGTTGACATATAATGCCGGTATTAATCCCGAAGATAATACGATTCGCGATGCCAATTCATTTTTGTATAAAAATCCCGATAATCTTTACGATTTACCAATAAGCATTCTTCCCGAAGGTGGTATCTATCAAAAGACCGATTACAAAATGAAATCGATTGATTATAGAACTTATGTAAGTTGGAATCAAGATTTTGGAGATCATATATTGAATGTTTTTGGTGGTATGGAAAGCAATTTGACCGATCGGAATAAGACCTATTTTAACGGTTGGGGAATGCAATATAATATGGGTGAAATACCGTTTTATGTTTATCAATTTTTTAAAAAGGGAATAGAAGCCGGCAATCTTTATTATTCGTTAGAGAATACCCGTAAACGAAATATGGCTTATTTTGGATCCGTTACTTACGGTTATCAAGGTAAATACTCAGTCAATATTACTTCGCGCGATGAAGGTTCAAATATGTACACAGGTGCAGCGCGTTGGCTTCCTACCTGGAACTTTGGATCATCGTGGAATATTCATGAAGAAAAATTCTTCGAGAAGATAAAACCGGTCATGTCTCATCTGAGTTTAAGAGCATCCTATAGTTTAACAGCATCGCCCGTACCCGATTTTGTTACAAATTCATTCGTAGTTATTAATAGTTACAATCCCTATCGTCCGTTTTCAGATATAAAAGAAACAGGTTTGCAAATCACAAGCTTACAAAACGAAGATTTAACTTATGAAAAAAAGAACGAGTTTAATATAGGTACAGATATCGGGTTGTGGAAAAATAGAGTAAATCTGACAGTGGATTGGTACACCCGAAACAATTTTGATTTAATTGGGCCGGTAAATACATCCGGTGTTGGTGGTGAAGTACAAAAGTTTGCTAATGTGGCTGATATGAAATCCGGAGGTATTGAATTTTCTATTTCAACAAAAAATATAGATACAAAAGATTTTGATTGGACAACGGATTTTATTTTTGGAAAAAACAAAACTCAAATTACAAAACTCAAAACTGAATCACAAGTAATTGATTTAATCTCAGGCTCGGGTTTTGCAAAAGAAGGATTTCCTAATCGCGGATTGTTTTCTATTCCTTTTGCAGGATTGGACGAAAATGGATTTCCTACTTTTTACAAACCTGATGGTACAATAACAACTGCAACAGATACCTATATTGATTTTCAAAACAGCAGCAGTACTGATTATTTGAAATATGAAGGATCAACAGAACCTACAATCAACGGGAGCTTTGGAAATATTTTTACGTATAAAAGTTTAAGATTGAATGTATTTATTACCTATTCATTTGGTAATGTGGTACGTTTGGATCCTATTTTTAAAAATGAGTACTCTGATCTGACCTCAATGACTAAAGAATTCAAAAACCGTTGGATGGAGCCGGGCGATGAGAATATAACGAAAATCCCTGTGATATTATCCTATCGTGAATACAATACAAATACTGATTTAAAAGAAGCGTATAATGCTTATAACTACTCGGATGTACGTGTTGCCGATGGTGGATTTATACGATTAAAAGAAATTTCGCTTACTTACGATTTGCCTAAAAGCTGGTTGCTGAAAGAAATGAATAATTTGTCAGTTAAAATACAAGGAACAAACCTACTTTTGTTGTATGCAGATAAAAAATTAAACGGACAAGATCCTGAATTTTTTCGTTCAGGTGGAGTTGCTACACCCACACCTAAACAATTTACATTAACATTAAGGGCTGGTTTTTGATTCTATTAAAATAAAGATATGAAGATTTATAATTTATATATTGTTGGTATATTGGCTATGTTGCTCGTTTCTTGCAGCGATTTCTTGAATGTAAGTCCTGACAACCGAGCAACCGTTGATTCTGAGAAAAAAATAACCAGTTTGTTGGTTTCAGCTTACCCTGATCAATCGTCATGGTTACTTTGCGAATTGTCATCAGACAACGTGGATGATAATGGATCGGCTTGGACAACCGACACTCCCTTGGAAAAACAAGCATTTACTTGGGATGATGCCACTGAAATAGAACAAGATTCACCTCAAGAGATCTGGAATGGCTATTATCACGCAATAGCTACTGCCAATCAAGCGTTAAAATCTATTGATGATTTAGGAAATCCAGAGAGTTTAAATCCGCAAAAAGGCGAAGCCTTGATGTGTAGAGCCTATTGTCATTTTGTATTGGTGAATGTATTTTGTAAAAGTTTTGGAAGTAATAGTACAACAGATTTGGGCATACCTTACATAGAAAAACCTGAAACTACGGTATCACCGTCGTATGACCGCGGAAATGTAGCTGGTGTTTATGAAAAAATTAATACAGACTTAACAGAGGCTTTACCACTCCTCGATGATCAGATATACAAAATTCCAAAATATCACTTTAATAAAAAAGCGGCGTATGCTTTTGCTACACGATTTAATTTATTTTATCGCAAATACGATAAAGTAATAGAATACTCGAAAGTGGTTTTAACATCAAATCCGGTTTCTGTTTTGCGTGATTGGAAATACGGAGGAACACTTTCTGGAAATGATAATTTTCGCCCGGATTGGTACATAAATAAGGACAATAGAGCTACCCTGCTTAACATCACGACTCAATCGCTTTGGGGACGTGTATCCGGCCCGTATAGTTCCGGCAGTAAATACAGTCATAATTCGGCAATTTCGAATAACGAAACTTTAAATAGTACAGGACCATGGGGTGCCGGAAGTGTTTTCTATTTTGATTATGCGTCTTATACAGGTATTCCAAAAGTTATATCGAGAAAAATCTCAGAGTATTTTGAATACACTGATCCGGTAAATGGGATTGGTTTGCCACATATTGTTCAACCAGAATTTACAACAGATGAAACTTTGCTCTGTAGAGCAGAGGCTTATGTTCTTGAAAATAAGTTGGATAGTGCAACTTCTGATTTAGCTACTTTTATGACTGCTTATTCGAGTGCTGGCGCTTTAATGACACGGACAAAAATTAATAGTTTTTATAACTCTGTAGCCTATTATACTCCCAAAGTGCCAACCGTAAAAAAGCAGCTAAACCCTGATTTTACCATTGAAGCTGGTGAACAAGAGAATTTTATTCAATGTGTATTACATATACGTCGAATTTTAACGATGCACGAAGGTTTACGTTGGTTTGATATTAAACGTTATGGTATTGAGGTTTACCGTCGTAAAGTTGAGAATGGTTTAACAACAGTTTTTCTAAATAAACTTACGGTTGACGACCCACGAAGAGCTATTCAGATGCCACAGAATGTAATTACAGCTGGAATAACTCCAAACCCACGTTGAACATGAAAATAGATTGAAGATGAAAAAGAATAAATTTATAATTATCACCCTGTCTTTATCACTCATGGTATTACTGTTGAGTTCATGTAAAGAAGAGCAACTCGGACCGTCTATTTTTGATACGACTTCGGCGGAACGAACCAAATTTGACCAGTGGTTACTGGAAAACTATACGAATCAATATAACATCGAATTTATGTATAAATTTTCGGATATTGAATCGGATATTAAATACAATTTAGTGCCGGCCGAATTAAAAAAGTCGGAAAATTTAGCACAAATCGTTAAACATGTTTGGCTTGAATCCTACGATGAAGTTGTCGGACTTGATTTTACCCGGCACTATGTACCAAAACAAATCCAATTAATCGGGTCGGGTGCTTTTGATAGTGATGGAACCGTTGTTCTTGGAACTGCCGAAGGAGGTTTAAAGGTAACATTGTATTATGTAAATAATTTACAATTAGACCCCACGTATTTAAACGAATATTATTTTCATGTTATGCATCATGAGTTTGCACATATTCTGCATCAAACTAAAGCGTATGACCCTGATTTTAAGAAAGTAACAGAATCAACTTACGTTGGTAACGATTGGTATTTATCCACCGATGCAGAAGCTCAAAAAAAAGGATTTATCACTGCCTATGCACAAAGTGAAACAAATGAAGATTTTGTCGAAACCTATTCAATGTATATCACTCATGATCAGGCCTGGTGGAATGCAGCACTAACCAATGCAGGTGCAGCATCAGCGGCATTGTTAAGTGCTAAGTTAGAATTTGTTCGAACTTATTTTGCTGATAAATGGAGTATTGATATCGACATTATGCGAACAGTTGTACTAAGAAGAGGTTCTGAAGTTGGATCTATGACTTATTTAAATTTTTGATAGAAATATATGAAAAAAATAATCATCGGAATATATCTTATTAGTAGTGTTTTTGCTCTTCAATCTTGCCTTTTCGAAGAACAATCGCTCTTTGATCAATCTGCAATTGAACGATTGAAAATAACAAACGAGAAGTGCAAGGAAATATTGGTTTCCGCTCCTTATGGATGGAAAATGGCTTATGATTCGAATGATAAAAGTTGTACGCGATTTTTTGTCAAATTTAAAATTGACGGTACAGTTATAATGACTTCAGATATCAGCACAACTGCTACTTTAGAGCCAGACACATCGAGATATGAATTCAAAATGAGTCAGGGGCCAGTGTTAGCATTTAATACCTATAATAAATATTTTCATAGCTTAAGTAATCCAGATGGAAATAATAGTACTAAAGGGGGTGATAATGATTTTGTAATAATGAGTGCAACTCCCGATTCAGTTGTTTTAAAGGGTATTAAAGGACAAACTTATGTATCATTGTACAAAGCCAATGAAGGTGATGAAGCCGGTTATTACGTAAATAATACACGATTTAAAAATTTCTTTAAAAAATCAAGTTCTTCACCTTTTTTTACCAGTCTGTTATTTGCTGATGGTTCGGGAGTAAGTATGGTTACCGAATCAAACACCCGATACATTACCTTTATTTATCAGGATGAACAAGGGCAAACCATACACAACCGTGTTTCCTACGATTATAATGCACAGGGATTTAATACTTGGAATGAAATAAAAACGAAAGGGAAGACATTTTCAAATTTTGTTTGGGATTCAGCAGCTCTTAATTTTTATCCTACAATT
The DNA here is from genome assembly GCA_038222885.1 of Bacteroidales bacterium. GTDB lineage: Bacteria > Bacteroidota > Bacteroidia > Bacteroidales > Paludibacteraceae > Paludibacter. Next base: position 8,227 of record JBBRHJ010000101.1, read on the forward strand.
GACCCTACTGCAAAATTCATTTTTACCCATACCACGCCTTTTCCGTATGATAAAACTGTGGAAAAGAATAAAGGGAATTCATTTGTGATGACCAATTATAGTGCTTGGTTTAAAACAAATGTTTTTGATCAATTTAAAAGTGCTAACAGTTACGGTTTAAACTATAAAGGAGTTGAGTTGTTATGGGAAGTAAATGGGAAAAGTAGTTTTTCATTTCTTATTAGCTCAGGAACTGCAGATCCAGAGAATATTTTTAATATATCGCAATATACAACACTTCGCGATGATCAGGTTGCATTTCAAAACGCAGGAACTTTTGAAGGTGTTAATGCTGCAAAACTGAATAATAATTTTTATTTTAAGAAATTTTTGTCCACCTTCTTTGCAACGAATGGTTTTACTGTATATAACGAAGATGTTTATATGTATTTGATAAGCATTGATGATAGTACAAAATGGTTGTGCTTTAAACGTATAGAAGAATAATTTATCTCTATTATTAATATTAATTTTTATTTAAAATGAAAAAACTTTTACTATTATTCGTGGTTTCCGCATTGATGATAACATCTGCCGTTGCCCAAACAAATTTTTCGCATCGACTTGTCAATAAAGATTTCTCTCTTAAAATGCAAAATAAAGAGTTGAAAAGGACAACCTTAAAATCTCAATCGATAATTCATAAATCTCAGTCGGTTTTGGTTAATAACAAAATTCAAAAAGCAAAAACTTCTTCTGATATTCTTATGTCGTGGGACTTTGAAGAAATTACAGCTGATAACGATTGGTATATTTTTGATTTTGATGGGTTAATTACAACATGGTGGGGTGATGCTGAAGGTTGGGTTTTAGATGCAGAAACACCTACAAATACTGCTTTAGTTAGTCAATCGTGGTTTGAAACTCCGGGTCAAGCAGATGATTGGGTTATTTCTGATGCTTTTACTGTGCCAAACGATGGTGCTACTTACGAAGCTTCATGGGATGCAAAGGCTCAGGAAGCTGCTCCCTACAATGATGGTTATCAATTCAGGGTTGTAGAAGATGCTGCTTTCACGACTTTTAACGCTGCGTTAACCGATGCTACACCACTAGCGACTGCATCTGCTAATCTTCAAGTTATTTCTCCGATATTATATACCTGTCCAGGCGAAAATCCAGAATGGACAACTCGCAGGGTTTCTTTAGATACTTACAAAGGAAAGACTATTCGATTAATCTGGAGAAATAATTCAGACGACAAGGATGCTTTATGGCTTGATAATGTGGCTGCATATAAAAAAGCCGATTTCGCTTCGAATATCAGAATCACTCACAGTCCAATTGTTCCCTACACATTTGTTCCTCAATTTTTAGCAAGTACATATACTGATACTATTTCTGTAAAAATAGATAATAACGGGTCATTAGCATTGTTGGGTGTAAGTGCTACATTCAAAGGTTATAAAAATTCAAATGTAGATTTAGTGGATGCGGTAAGTGTAGGAGGTATGGCAGTAGCCAGTTCAAAAACACTTACTTCAAAAGCTGGATATAATATTGTCGCAGCGAAACCAGCTAACAGTTACTATTATTCTGTAGAAGTAGCAGCCACCCAAGATGCAGGAAGTTATGTAGAAACTGCAAACCTAACGGGACCTGAACTTTCAACGGATAGTATCTTTGCTCGGGATAACGGGATAATGGGTTCGTACACAAGTGTAAATTCAACTTCAACAAGTAATACTAAAAAAATAGGAATATATTATGAAATTAAAGCGAAAACAAAATTACATTCAGTAAGCTTTGATATTTATAATTGTACTGCTCCAACAACCATTGTCAGAATATTTAAAACGACTGATTTTGTAACTTTTGCCCAAGTTGCTGCAAGTTCTTCAATTACTTTGACTACGGGTGTGGCTAGTGAAACCTTCTACAAAGCTCAATTTGACAATTTAACACTGCTGCCAGGCAGCTATGTAGTTACTTTGGATGAGCCTGCAAGTAAAAGTATAGGTGTTGTGATTACTGAAAATAACTCTGGTGAAAACCTTTTATATTTTGATGGAACAAATTGGGGTTCAGATAACTCAACCTTAGCCATACGCTTAAAAGTTTCTGATTTTGAGACAGCATTAAACCATACTTATTTAAATAATTTGAATGTGTATTATGCAAACCAAAGTATTGTGGTTAAAGGTTTAAAGGCAGAAACCAATGTTTCAATTTATACTATGACGGGTCAGCAAATACTATCTACAAAACTAATGAATGGCAATACCACGATTCCGACTGTTTTGTCAAAGGGTATTTATTTGGTAAAAGTAGAAAACTCAAGCTATAAAGTTACAGTTAAATAAGTGATCAGTAAAAACCATATTTAAAAAAAGTGCCGGAAAGATAAACGTTCCGGCACTTTTTAATATTGAAATTGAACTTTTTTTTAAAGGATATCGATAATTTGCTCTAAATTCTGTATTTGTTGTGTATTTGGAATTAATTTGTATTCAGTTTCGTTTTTTTGATTTGGATTGTACCACAACGAAACAATTCCTGCATTTCCGGCGCCAACAATATCAGCTTCGTAACTGTCGCCAATCATAATCGTTTCGGAAGCCTTAGCACCGTTTAATTCGAGTGCATATTCAAATATACGTTTGTCGGGTTTTAATGCACCGGCAGACTCAGAAAGAACTACATGTGAGAAATAGTGTTCCAGATTACAATTGCGTAGTTTTTTATACTGGACTTCAACAAATCCGTTCGATACGATGGTGAGTGGGTATTTGGCTGAAAGATAATCCAACAATTCTTTTGCAAAGGGTATCAATGTGTTTTTAGTTGGCAACATGTCAAGAAACTGTACACCGGTAAGTTCAGCCAGTTTAATGTCATCAATGCCTTTTAGCAACAAGGGATGTCTGAAACGTTCAATATTTAAAAATTCCTTAGTTACCTGACCTTTCCCATATTGTTCCCACAGTTCAAGATTTCGTTTCTTGTATATCTCGAAATACTCATCAAAATTAATGAA
>JBBRHJ010000102.1:0-11133 GCA_038222885.1 Bacteroidales bacterium
ATAATCGAACGAATAATAATACCGGTTAGAAGCAAACTGAGGATAAGGATAGTATTTAGCGAACAACAATCCCTGACCTTCATGATTGCCCAAAGTTGTAAGATAAGGCATTCGAGCGATTAATGTCTGAATATTGCTGTATTGCGGGTCGAAAAACTCATTAGTCCAACTATCTTCTTTGTCGCCATATTGTACAAAATCGCCACTAAACATCATAATCGATTGCGACTTGGGATTCAATGCTATTTCATCCAGTATTTTCTTTGCCACCGCATCGTGATTCGCAGGATAAGTACGCGTATCGCCATAGGTATACAGGCTAACTACCGTTTCATCATCTGTTACTCCAGTAATAAAATCACCTGTTCTCGATTCAGTATTATTCACTGTAACTTTGTAATAGTATTTGGTACTTGGAGTCAATCCAGTCAGTGTTAGTTTATGCTGATGTGCGGTTCCGTATTCGGTTGTAACTTGAGTAGTTCCATAAGTTAAGTCTGTACCCCAGTCTACACGACAGGATTTACTGGCTACTGTTTGCCATATAATCAATATTTCAGTATTTTTTCCAGTATATAATAAATAGGGAGCCTTTTCAAATTCTGTAGCTTGAATACTTAATTTGACTTTATTCCCTGTGGATACATTTGTTTGTGAAAATGAAATTAGAGAAATAAAAAGAAATGCGATAAATGAAAATTTTTTCATATTTTTTTTAGTCACTAAATGTTTGTAAATTGAAAAAGATATTATGTGTAAAAAAGTACATGACAAAATTTATTTAGAGCTACACTATAAAAAAATGACTGAGTGAACAATATTCCACTCAATCATTTTTTAATATCTAATTTGTTATTTAACCAATACTTTTGTTGAGTATTTACCAATTTTTACAAGATAAAGCCCTTTGTTAGTTGGTATTTCTGTTCTATCGGTCGTCAGAATTACCGATTTGTAAAGTGCAGCATTCATTGCATAAATGTAAGCTGTTTTTGCTTGAGCTCCTACAGCATTAATAACTACAGCATTAGTTGAAGCAGATACGTTGTACGGATTAGCATTTAAATCATTTACCCCTGTACCTCCTCCAACACCTGTGATAACGATATTGTCCATGCGGACTTGTACAGCAGTAGTAGTAGCAGGAACTGTGGTAGCATCAAGGCTTGTAAGTAAAAAACGAACTTCAAATTCAGCAGCTCCATTGCACTCTGCTGGTAGCTCAACATTGTCGAAATGCCTAGGAGTGGTCCATGGCATTGTTGAAGAATTTGTGCTAACTAAAACCGGAACACCCTGAGATATCCATGTCCCTGTAGCGGTTAAGCGGTATTGAAGTTGCAAAAAGAACGCACCTGCTGCTAATGCTTGTTCACCATTAAATGAAGCAGACACCTTGATAGTAGTATAACCCTCGGTTGATACGCCCTTTATCCGGAAATAATCGTTGACTTTCGTACCAGCTACACGAACATATTCAACTCTATAAGTCCAAAGGCGTGTACTTGTTTGCTCGCCATCGGCATACATCCATTCTGCTCCAAGTAGAGCTGTAGCAACTCGTACTCCCGAATTTGCAGGAATAGGTAAGTTGTCAGTTAGACCTACAGGCACAGTGGTACCAGTAGATTGCGCAAAAGTCCAGTTTGCCAAATCAACTTGTGCCATTGTAGCACTAAAACTGAAAGCAACGAAAAACAATGTTAAAAACATTTTTTGAGAGTAATTCTTTTTCATGATTTTATTTTATAAAAATTAATAATTATCTGCCTGCTCATCGTAAGCGACAGCACTATATTGAGAGAATTTTGATTTGATATTTAATGACAGGTTTTAGCACATAAGCATTTAGCATTTTACACTCTAAGTTTTCGAAAAAAAAATGGAATTAAGTAACAATCAACTTACTTGTAACCTTGGAATCACCTGATTCAACCGAAACAAAGTAAATAGATTTTTTCAACATCCCAGAAGTGTCAATTTCTATAGAAGCCGTATTGTCTGTCCTTTTCAGAAAAACTGTTTGCCCCAACAAATTAACTATTTTAACTTGAATATTTTTCATATCCTGAAAACCAACCATCGAAATTGTCAACACGCTCTTGGTCAGAGGATTCGGATATATATTAATTGACTTTACTTCACTATTTATGCCGTTAATTGCGGATTCAAAATTAGGAGCTAACTCGATGGCATCTACTCTTGTTGTTACATTTACACCTACTGACTTAGCACTTGAATAAATGCGAAACCAATTGATTGCACTTAAATCAGGATTTCCAAGTTTTGAAGCGTTAATGGTGTTTAAGGTTATTTCATTCCATCCATCGGTAAGTCCAGACAATGACCATTGGTATTCATCAACATCGGCTTTTCCTGCGCTACTTATTTCAACCCGAACAGTCCTAGCTCCAAGTTCAGCCAATGATACCCAATACCATAATTTTAACTGCCCATTTTCATGCGTTGCGCCTGAATTAAAAACAAGAGTGAACACCTTACTGAATTCAGTAGAGTTGGCACTTAGGTTTACGAGACAAGCGGTACCCTGTCTTTGATCTGTACTATTGAGGGTCAGGTAGGAATTCCAACTCGTTAATTCCTCACATTCGTCTAAATATTTATTGTTTGAGTTTGATATAACTGTAATAGTTGCACTGGCAGATTTTTCGCCATCCTGTGTGGTGGCAGTTATGGTAGCTGTTCCCTCTGAAATAGCAGTTACAAGGCCTGTTGAACTTACAGTAGCCACTAAATAATTGCTGGTTGTATAGCTTAACGGAAGATTAGAAGCATTATATGGAAACTCTGTTGCTGTGAATTGTTGGGTACGTCCCGTAATTATTGATACTGCCGCAGGCGTTAACACAACAGAGCGAACAACAAGGGTAGTGTGACTGGTTGGGTGCGACGACGTCAAAGGGAGAATACCTTTGATCATTTTGGCACCATCGCCTACAAGTCGTAAATAAAAATCGGAAGAACAGGCAGTACCATCTGCATCCAAGGTCAAGAACCACTGATTAGTTGGTATCATAGAAATATCTTCGGCAGCTTTGGCTATTGCCGTACCTTCGTCATACTCATCGAACATAGCCACATAAGTTGTCGCAGTCATACCAGTTTCAGTAAATTTTAATTTAGCCTGATAAAACTGATCCCACATAAAATTACCATGCATTCGTGGATGATGATTAGGCTTATCTTCATATCCGGGTTTCCAATTACGCCAAGAAAAACCGGGCCACAATACTGGCATATAGTCAATTCCAAGGTTCTTACAGTGAACCATATCATCTTTTATTTTGGTAGCCCAACTCCCAGTGGAGCTTATACCAAATGTGCCAACATGCCAGGGAGAAATCATATTTGCTTTTTCGCATGCTGTTCTTACATTCGGTGTATCTCGCCAATTTTTTTCTGCACCTACAATTACATAACAACCTTGCTGTTTAAACCAGTTGACAACAGTAGTCCATGAAACTTGGTCACCGGGTCTGCCTGATGAACCAATTCCCCAGATACATACAACAGGTTTTAATTCCCCTCCGATCATTTCTTTGGCATAAGCAGGAGAAGATAAAAGATTAAGTGCAGAAGTGCTTTTTATTGTGTTGGTCCAATCTTTTCTTAAAATATCTATGAATGAAGTATCCATAGCCATATCGGAAAGATCATACATAATATAAAACTTTCGTCCATAAGTTTGGCATGCATTCTTTATTTTTATTGCAATACCATCCTTGAGTGCTTTATTTGAGGATCCTGGGCTTACTCCACTACTAAAACGTTGAAGTGCCACAACATCAATACCATATTGTTGCATCCATTCCACATGTTTATTAACAACCTGATCATCGTAAGAAGAAAACAGTTTTGCCAGTTGCCCGTTTCCCAGATTTGCGAAACCTGTTTGATAAGTAGTGCTGTATTCACGCATATCAGGATATAAATCAAAATGCAAATTTCCGGGTGCTGGTGGATTTCCACCCCAATGAACCCAGCTGTTTCGAGGTGAATTATCGCCGGCACAAGCAAACCAACCCTGATAGCCAACAACCAGCTTGCCTATCACATCGCCGCCATAGCTTAATTGGTTAGTTGTAAGAAAAAGAAATAATAGTGTGATTGTACGATACTTTCGAACAGCTGAAATTGTATTTGAATGTAAAATAAGAGGGAGAAATAGTAGTGATTGTTTCATCTTAATCCAATTAGACCTTTAATTTTAAACAAAGATATAATTGAACTATTAATGAATGATTAATAAAACATTAATTAGAAATTGAATGTCAACAGATTAATAAGAAAAAATCGATATTCTTACTTATAGAAATAGAAATCATGCGAAAACAAGGAATTTGTGCACCTTTTTTTATGCGGTAATCCAAAAACACTTTCATATTGCGTGTGGTGGGATTTGGATTTTTAACATCGTATCTAAAACTTTCTTCGAGCGGAAACGCATAGCCATCAGTAGCAAATTTACTTTCTTTTAGGCATTTCTTTCGATAAAGAAATTTCGCCACGCAAAATTTTTCCGGCTTGTCCAGTTAACCACAAATAATGATCCGATGGTACTTCTTCCTCTATCGGTACGAAAATACTTTTTCCACCAACTGGCACAATTTTGGCACATTTCATAATGGCAGTTCCTTCGTCAATCTCGTCGAACATAGCCACATAAATCATTTCGGCACCACTCTCAATAGCTCCTGCCAATTGTTTCCAATAGAAATTTCCTTTGTTGCGAGCTGTTTGATTAGATTTAGCATCTTGATTCATATTGTGCCACGAGAATCCAGGGAAAACGGTTGGAGCGTACGATTTAGCATTTTCTTTGCACCATTTTAAATCCGCTGCAAAGGTTGCTTCGCGGAATTTTTCGTAACTATCTTCATTATATCTACCTACAAACCAAGGGTGTATCACATCCGCTTGTTTAGCCACATCAAGTAATCGTTTATCACCGTTTGTATCAGGGCCTACTGTTCTCCAATAGGTTGAAAAGCCAATATGAGTAGAACAACCACCAAAAACAGGATCGGTTTTCAGAAAATTCATAATATCTAAAAATTCAGGAATGTGCCCTGATTTCCTATCTTTAAAACCCACACCCCAAAGTGCAACTAATGGTTTGTTATTGTGAAATAAATAGGTGGTTTTTTCTCCTTGATTCGTCAGTTTCAAATCATTTACCAAATGTTTCCAGTCTTCTTTTACCATTTCGTATTTATCGTCCTCCATACTTCCCAAATCGTACATCATGCAAATTGCAATACCATATTTGGTAGCAGCTTTTATAGCCGAAGTCAACACTTTGTCAGCATGATGTAAGCGTTTTGGATCTGTAATCACGCTAAAAAATCGTTGCATAAATACTCCGTCAATGCCATATTCTTTCATCCATTTAAAATGCAAATCCACAGAGCTTTCATCATACGAACTGAACACATAAAGCGGTGAACCATCCGGCAGTTTGAAACTTGTTTTATACTTTTTAGTATATTCAGACATCTCAGGTAAAAAATCAATTTTACAGTTACCATCTTCAAATACTCCTCTGTTTGCATAATGCGTCCATCCGCGATCGGCTTCATCGCCTTCGCAGTTAAACCAACCCTGATAGCCAGCCATTATCATCCCTTTGTAACTCATATATTTACTTTTCGTGGCATGTTTGCTTTGTGCGTTCAGAGAAATGATTCCGATAATTAGTAGGATTCCTGTATAAAGTATTTTTTTCATGATGATATGTTTTTTTTAATTCTATTACAAGGTTTTATTCAGTACTTAATTGATAAAAAACAGCTCTTATACAGGAGGATAACACAATAAAATTTTTGTTGGTTGTGTCGTTTTCCAGGTAATTATTTCAATGGCTGCTGAGAAAAATATTTCATCACCCTGAGAAAAGTAGTATTCCTTGTCGCCACATGTTACTGTAACTTCACCTGAATAGATCACCCCGACAAAGAAAGACCCATTGCCTTTCAAAAGAAATTCGTCCTTTAAATCAAGTTCATCTAAGCCAAAACAATCGGTGTGTTTTCTGTTGAATATGGTTTTATGCGTGTATGAATCAGAAGATTCAATCGTCTGAGGCGTGACTTTCCATCTTTTTGTAGCTTCTTCAAACGAACAGCAATCGTAATGGAAACATTTCAACATATTTTCTTCGCCAACGCCTTGATGAATCAATTCATCGCTGATGGTCAGTCCACCTGGAGTAATTTTTTCTACCCGCATGGTATAATCAGTTGGTTCCTGCACTTCCATCAAAAAACAGCCGCTACCAATGGCATGGGGAACACCACCATAGATAATAAATGCATCTCCTGGCTTTACTTCAAACCGGTGAAGACAATCCAGCATTCCTTTGATATCTTGATTTTTGAATAGGTCAGCCCAAATTTCAGGCGTGACACCTTCCTTAAATCCCAGGTATATGGAACTCTTCACTCCGTCAATCTCCCGACCACCCAATATGTACCAGGATTCGGTTTTCCCAAAATCTGAGTTAAGCATTGTACGTGCATATTCTTTATCCGGATGTACCTGAATGGTTAGTCTTTCTTTAGAGTCAAGCATTTTAATCAATACGCCTGTAGTTCCAAATTTTTCAGCTACTGCTTTGCCCAAAAAAAGAGGAAGATCGGAAGCAATCAATTCTTTAAGTTCAATTATACCTAACGGGGTGATTATATTGGATAATCCTTCTTTTTCAGGACGATTCTTGCCACGAGCCGAAATAGTTGACATAATCCATTCTTCAGGTAAACTTCCATCTATCGTATCCTGTGTTAATTTCCATTTATCAATCAAAGCTCCTCCGCTGTAAGTTCGCCAGACACGGTTCGGCAATTGTTTTAGTGGCATCCGTGCAAATTGTATTAATTTATTTTCATCCATGATTCGAAATTATTTCATTGTTTTTTGGGGCAAAAATGAATACAGATAGAACTGACAAGGGAATTAATAGGCCTCCCATGATAAAGAAGGGCGTCCAGTTTCCACCTCTCGTAAGCATTGGTACTAAATAAGTTGACAAAACAATACCGAGAACAGCTGAAGCTCCGCCCAACCCGGCTAATGAACCTACAGTTTTACCCGAATGGAAATCACTTGGTAGAGTTTGAATATTGGTGATCGCAAATTGAAATCCACCAAGAATTAACATCAACATTAGAGAAGCAGTAAGTCCTGTCAGGGCAAAAGCAGCACCAATCATACCCGGTACAATAATTATACATCCAACAGCAATAGTTATCTTTCGTGCTTTAATTGCAGAATGGCCTTTATTGATTAACACTCCAGCCCACCAACCTCCGAGCAAGCTTCCTATAACGGCTCCCACAAACGGAATCCATGCAACAGTCGCGACTTCTTTAATATCTAGTTTGTAAACTTCCTGCAAATAAATAGGTAGCCAGGTCATAAACATCCACCATATCGGATCGAGAAAAAAGCGACTTGCAATAACAGAATAACTATGCTTGTCTTTTAATAACTGTTTAATACTTAATGTTTTTGTTTCCGCTTTTTCCAGTTTTCCCTGTCCATCAAGAATATAATCCTTTTCCTTTTGAGTAATCCATGGGTGCGTTTTAGGGGATGATTTATTCACAAAATACCATATTGGTATCCAAACTAGACACAATAATCCCAATACGACAAAAGTATGACGCCAACCCAAAGCAATAAAAAGTAGCGGAATAACCACTGGTACCAAAATATTACCAACAGAAGATGCAGCACCAAAAAAACCTTGCGCAATAGCTCTTTCTTTAATTGGGAACCACTCAGCATTTGATTTGGTAGTGCCCGGCCATGGACCAGCTTCTCCAATACCCAGCATAACCCTGAAAAATGCGAGTAGCTTAACACCTCCAACGAGAGAAGTAAGTGAGATGGCGCCACCCCAAATCAAAGCGGATATGCTAAATCCTTTTCGTGTTCCAACTTTGTCGTTCATTTTTCCCGACACCAATTGACTAAACCCATAAGCAATCATAAATGCGATATTTATCCATGCAAAAACTTCTTTTGATCTTTGCTGTCTCTCTTCTGGATTCATATCAACGCTTACAATATTCAAATCCGAAACTATACCTGGTTGTATAATTTCTCCGGTGGTTTTGTCCCGTGCATCCTGCCACATATAATTTAAAGTCCCCCGATCAAGAATGTTGATTACAGTAACTAATACGATTAAACTTAGAATTACCCAACGTAGTCCATTTACTTTCATTTTCTCATTTTTTTAGAACAATCTTTGAGTCAAATACTTAAAGATTATCGATGAATTTTTATTTATTTTAAAAATCTAATTGCTTTCAGTTAAATCGGTCTGGCTGATATGTGAAGTTGTATCCTATGTGTTTCGTCAGATCCTAATATCACTGCATTTGGTCCGCTATTAGTGGTTTCCACGCAAACCATATTCTGATATTCAAGCTCACCAAAATCAGGCATGCGAATGGATTTGTCTATCCAAGGATTCCAAACCACCGTCGAAAGACTATTTTCTTTCTCAATAAGAATATTTCGTTTGAATACTTCATCTACAAGGATACAGGTATGTGGGGTGTTTATATAAACGCGATCTGTTTCTGCCGAAAATGAGATAGAACCGTTTTGTTGTTGAGGTGATGAAATGGTAGAAAGCTTGTCTATATATTGTTGTCCTTCGAGTCCAGAAACGATCACCCTATGAATATCCTGAATGGAAAAATAGGAATGCAGCGCTTCACTAAACTTAAAATCAGTCTTTGAGTTATTAGTGGTTGCGAGTGAAACCGAAAGCCGATCACTCAACTCCACAGTAAGTTGTAAGGATATTCCTTGCGGACAACTCGCATCTGGAAATTGTAGTGTTACAATAGTAGCCTCTGCTGTGGCTGAAGTGCTTACCAGCTCCCATTCCGTAAGGCGAACAAAACCATGAGCAGGTTGTTCAGGGTCATTGGGGTGTGGACCAAACCAAGGCCAGCAAACTGGAATACCTCCGCGTATTGGTTTGCCCGGCTCAAACAAACTCTTTTCGCTTTGCCAGAGAACCGGTCGCTGACCAGCAGGCTGATAGTGCAAAACATGCGCACCATGCAAATAAATATGTGCTTCTGCTCCATTAAACAGGAGTTCGAGATAGCGTAGATCGCCACATCCTTTTTTTAAGGTAATGCGATCGGAAATAATTACTTCAATATTGTCATTTATCATAATATAGCTTCTTTCTTTTTCATGAACGGTTGATATACTTTCCGTTGCTTATTATTGTTTTGAGTCTAATTCTTCTGGATTTTCAAATCTATTTCGGAATGCTGCATCACGATGCAAGTCTTCAAAGGGTGATTGTAAGGCTTCAGCATTTCCTTCATCGCCCACACTCATTGCTACTATTCTAACAAATCGTGCATTTGGCAGTATAATACTTGTGGCACCTTCTGGAATTTCTAATCGATAGGCAAACAGATAACTATATTCATACAGAGCATCTGCTGCTGGCAAATGATGATGTGAGGCTGACCATGCAATGCGTTGATTACGAATAAATGCCGGATGTATTGTTTTTAAGTTGTTGCGCAGCGAATAGGACAATTCGGCAACAAATCCTTCAAATTCACGGTTGTCCCATAATCCCATATATCCAGTCCAGCCACCAATTGTCAATGGAAACTCCTTCTCTCCGACCTTGAATAGTACATCGGTATCAATATCGGCTGCTGATAAAATATGTAAAACCCGTGTTCCTTTGGGTAAATCTATGGATTGCCCAATGCATTGTACAGCATTATATTGTCCTTCTTCACGAGAGCCAATTGAAAATGAAACATTACCCATTTGAACCTTAGCTCCAATCATTTCAGCTGGATAAGTTCCGCCTTTGCCATCCATAGAACCACGATACCCCTCAGACCTTGGGATTGCCACACCTAATCCATCTTCAAGATAACCATCTTCACGGTTGCTATTATAACTGAATATATCGGTATCGTATTTCAATTTTACAGGCTGGGTAGCTGGAGATATAGGTTGTGCTGCAGAAATTTTTAAAAGTATCGTTTTTAACTCATAGGGAGTAAAGTCAAGGCTTAGCGTTCCTTTTTTGGTTGGCAAATTTGTGTTTAATAAACGCTCAACGCCGTCAAGCACGTCAGCTGTAAGAATTGGAAAAGCCGCTGCTAGTTTTACGCTATTACATTTTTTTCCGGATAATTCTTGTAAGCGCACAACGACTCCAGAACCATCCTCAGCCATTTTTACTGCTTGTATATTTACCTGATCACTACTAATTTTCAGCAATGAAAATGAGCTTCCATTCCCTTTATGTTTTGGAACTGCATAAGCCGCAGGGCGTTGCTCAAAACGCATGGCTTCCCAATGCGTTTTTCCTTCACGCCAGTCGCCTTTATGACCTGTAAGTGCATAATTGAACTGATGACGACCCCAATCTTGCCATCTCATCTCACTCATAGTCCCATCATCAAGGACTTCTTGTTTGCTATCTTTGGTATCCGGCCCATGAATTAAGGTAAGTCGAATGGTATTATCATCTACTTTATCGCTACCGTATTTTGCTCCTGAAAGGATAGAAACTCCATAATCACCTGATTTATCAGTTAAATCAATCCATGCATGATGAGGCACTTCATACTGCTTTTCTGTTCGATTTCCACGTTTAATGGTACCTAAATCTAAATTATAGCTTGCTTCAGGTGCACTAGCTGTTAAATGGAAAGCAGCTTTCAACAAAGTTCCTCGGCTTTTCCAATCTATTACATTTGCAATCTCCACTCGGCTTCCATCAGATCCAGCCGAGAGTCGTATACGTTGTGTTATTTTTGATCCTTCGTTCTCACGAATCACTTCAATAGCAATACGAACCGGACCATCTTCAACAATCTTCACTGAAATAGGATTAGCCGCTACACTGCGGGCTGGTTTTGTTATGTCTTCCCAGTAAATACGCCATGCTGGTTTGGTATCTGGGAAGTCTTTTCCAAACTCAAGTTGTATGGGGCTTTTAAGTAATTCTTTGTTAATTTTTTTGTCTAAAACACTTGATATGTCACCGTTTTTATCTATTGATACTTTGAAACAGTTGTTTTCTAAGTAATTAGTGCGAACAAC
>JBBRHJ010000103.1:0-11129 GCA_038222885.1 Bacteroidales bacterium
ATCGCGTTCAACTTGTGCAATCTTTTTATTGATAGCTTCCATTTTTTCTTCCTGCAATACTTTTTTGTATTCGATAGGAACAACTTTTATAAATCTGTCAACATATTCACTCCAATTGTCGAGCATCTTTTTAGCCAATTCACTTTGGGTATACTTGTAATGATTCTCAATCAAATTTTTCAGCTCTTTGCTGTCGTGGCTGTCTTCTATAAGCGAAAGTTCAACCATTTCCATATTACAGAAATAATCAAAATTTCCAATTTCATCATACACGTAAGCCACTCCACCACTCATACCGGCAGCAAAATTTCGACCTGTGGCTCCTAAAACTACGGTTCGTCCACCAGTCATATATTCGCAACAGTGATCGCCAACTCCTTCTACTACGGCCGTTGCACCTGAATTACGAACACAGAAACGCTCGCCGACAACTCCATTTATATACATTTCGCCGGATGTAGCACCATAAAGAATGGTATTTCCGGCAATGATATTTTCTTTGGCTTCAAAAGTACTTTCTTTAGGTGTAATCAGGACTATTTTCCCACCTGAAAGCCCTTTTCCAACATAATCATTGGCTTCGCCATTTAGCTCAAAATAAACACCTTTGCTTAAAAATGCACCAAAACTTTGACCAGCTGAACCTTCAAAATAAGCCTTGATGGTATCAGTTGGCAATCCAACTTGTCCATAACGTTTGGCAATCTCGCCAGAAAGCATAGCTCCAGTAGTACGATCGGTATTTTTAATTTTATACTTCATCTCCACTGGCATACATAAATCCAATGCAGGTAGGGATTTTTTAATTAGTTCATGATCGAGTACTTTATCAATTTTATGATCCTGAAGAGTATGATGGCGTAATTGTAAATTATCATTGTTCTTAGGAACAAATAAAATTTTTGATAAATCAACCTTTTTCAATTTTGAGCTACCTTCTACATTCTTTCGTACAAGTAATTCGGAATGTCCAATAATTTCATCGAGACTTCTGTATCCTAATTGAGCTAAATGTTCACGAACATCTTGTGCAATAAATCGGAAGAAATTAACCAAGTATTCGTGCCTTCCCGTAAAATGTTTTCGTAACTCTACATCCTGTGTAGCAACGCCAACTGGACAAGTATTCAAGTGACATTTACGCATCATTACACAACCTAAAATCAATAAAGCACTGGTTGCGAAACCATATTCCTCAGCACCCAACATGGCGGTTATCACAATATCGCGTCCTGTTTTTAATTGACCATCGGCTTGTAGCCTGATTTGTCCACGTAAGTTGTTCAAAACCAATGTTTGCTGAGTCTCAGCCAATCCAATTTCCATAGGTAAGCCCGCATGTTTAATTGAACTTGAAGGACTTGCACCCGTTCCACCTTCTGCTCCACTTATCAAAATTAAATCAGCCTTGGCTTTGGCCACTCCAGCAGCAATAGTTCCAACTCCTGTTTCGGAAACTAATTTCACGCTTATAACAGCCTTGGGATTGATATTTTTTAAATCGAAAATAAGCTGAGCCAAATCCTCGATAGAATATATATCGTGATGAGGCGGAGGTGAAATCAGCGAAATTCCGGGTATGGAATGTCGGGTTTTTGCAATAATTTTATCTACTTTATGACCAGGAAGTTGACCACCTTCGCCAGGTTTTGCACCCTGTGCTATTTTGATTTGAATTTCATCGGCATTCATTAAATACTCAGCTGTAACGCCAAATCTACCTGATGCAACCTGCTTTATGGCACTACGAGTACTGAGTCCATCTTCGCGTTTTTTATAACGTTCGGGATCTTCGCCACCTTCGCCGGTATTACTCCGACCTCCTATCAAATTCATAGCCATAGCCATTGCTTCATGGGCTTCACGGCTAATTGAACCATAGGACATTGCACCAGTTACAAACCTTTTCATGATATTTTCTACAGGTTCAACCTCATCAATATCAATAGGATTTTGCTTATATTCAATTAAATCACGAATAAAAATTGGACTCGCTTTCTCATCAACTGCCTTGATATATTCTTTGAACTTTTGATAATCATTGGTCCGAGTGGCAATTTGCAAACGAGCTACAGTTTCAGGATTCCAAGCATGATCAACCCCATCGACCCGATAAGCGTAATGACCCAGATTTTTCAACTGAGTAACATCATCTCCTTCATTCGGGAAAAAAGCAGATTTAAAAGGAGTAATTACTTCTCTCTCAATATCA
Source organism: Bacteroidales bacterium (assembly GCA_038222885.1). GTDB lineage: Bacteria > Bacteroidota > Bacteroidia > Bacteroidales > Paludibacteraceae > Paludibacter. The sequence continues at coordinate 2,213 of JBBRHJ010000103.1, forward strand.
ACAATATCTATTCCTTCGATAGAAGAAGAGATTCCTTTGAAATACTTACCCAATAAATTAGACGAAACACCAATGGCCTCAAAAATATGAGCACCCCGATAACTTCTAAGAGTTGAGTTACCCATTTTGGATAATACTTTCAACAATCCTTTGTTTACTGCTTTGATATAATGTTTCAATGCTGTATCGAAATCCATAGCAATATCGCCCGATTTTATCTTGTCGCTGATAATGGCATAAACCATATATGGATTTACAGCATTGGCACCAAAACCAAAAAGCAGTGCAAAGTGCATCACTTCACGAGGTTCAGCCGATTCAACAACTATATCAATTTGCATGCGTTTCCGTTTCTGAACCAAGTATAAATGTACGGCCGAAACAGCCAACAAAGAAGGAATTGGAGCATGGTTTGCATCTACTCCACGATCGCTCAGTACAATATAGTTTTTACCATCGTCAACAGCTTTTTCAACTGACAGACAAAGTTTCTGAATCGCCTTTTCAAGTCCTTCGGAACCACTATCAGGTTTAAACAACATTGGCAATGAAATGGTATTGAATCCTTTATAACTTAAATTACTCAGAATATCAAACTCTGCATTGGTAAGAACCGGACTTTTCAGTTTCACCATTTTACATATTTCGCGTGCTGGTTCGAGCAAATTCTGATTCACCGAACCAATGTATCCAGTCAACGACATCACCAATTCTTCACGAATAGGATCAATAGGTGGATTGGTAACTTGTGCAAACTGTTGGCGGAAATAATTGAATAAGCGTTGTGGTTTATCAGAAAAAACTGACAAAACCACATCATTACCCATCGATGAAGTAGGCTCATAGCCATCATTGGCCATTGGAATTATCAATCGCTCAATATCTTCGGTAGAATAGCCAAAAGCTGCAAGCAAAGTTGGATAATTATTCAAATCATTTTTAACACTGCGACCTGAGGAGATCGTATCAATGTCAACACAATTTTTATTTAACCAATCGCGATATGGGAAGTCATTGGCTAAGCTTTCTTTAAGCTCGTTATCATAATAAATTTGACCAGCTTCAGTATCAACCATAATCATTTTGCCTGGTTTCAATCGACCTTTGGTTTTAATGCGAGCAGCATCAAATTCTATCGTTCCAGTTTCGGAGGCAATCACCATCATATTATCGTGCGTAATGAGGTAACGAGCGGGACGTAAACCATTTCGATCTAACATTCCACCAGCATATCTTCCATCGCTAAACAACAAGGTGGCTGGACCATCCCAAGGTTCCATAAAAGTACTATGATACTCGTAAAATGCACGTAGATTATCAGAAATTGGATTTTTCTTGTTCCAACTTTCAGGCACTAACATGGCCATGGCATGAGGTAAACTTTTGCCTGACATAATCAGAAATTCTAATGCATTATCCAAAGAAGCACTATCGCTCATTCCTGGCTGTACTATTGGATATAAATCGTTTAGATTGCCTAAAATATCTGATTTTAATACACTTTCGCGCGACTCCATCCATTGACGATTTCCACGAATGGTATTAATTTCACCATTGTGACCCAACAGGCGGAAAGGTTGTGCTAAATCCCAAGTAGGAAAGGTATTGGTACTAAAACGTGAGTGTACCAATGAAATTCCACTCGTAAAATTTTCATTTGACAAATCGGGAAAATACTCCCGAAGTTGTAAAGAAGTAAGCATTCCTTTATAAACCATTTGTTTAGTAGAAAGACTTACAATATAAAAGCTACGATCTTTGGCAATATTGGATTTTAAAATTGATTTTTCAATCTTTTTTCGAACTACATATAACTTCTGCTCCAAATCTTGCTGTGAACTACCACCAGTAATAAAGATTTGTTTAATTTGAGGTTCAGTGCTGATTGATATTTGTCCCAAAATATCGCTATTAACAGGTACATCACGAACAGTAAGAAGTTGAAGTCCTTCTTTTTCTACATGTTCTTTGATTACATTCAGGCAAAGTTCTGATTGCTTGTTATCTTTGGGGAGGAACACCAAACCAGTTCCATACTTTCCTTTGGCAGGTACAGGAATTCCTTGAAGGAGAATAAATTCGTGTGGAATTTGTACTAAAATACCCGCACCATCTCCAGTTTTATTATCGGCACTCTCGGCACCGCGATGCACCATATTTTCGAGAACTTGTAAGCCTTTCTCAACTATTTCGTGAGACTTTTCGCCAAAAAGGTTTAAAATTAATCCTACACCACAGGCATCGTGTTCGTTATTTATTGAATACAGCGAATTCTGCTCGTATTCATCAATTTTTAATTGGTTCGAACGCATAAAATTTTTAGTTTTTAATCCATAACTCTTAGAGTCAGATTATGGATTTAGTTTTATTGTTGAAATAAGAAAAAAAAATAGTGGAAGAACACTGTATTAGTCTTCCACTATCTCGAAAAATGAGGATGTAAATTGGAATTACTATCGAATAAAGAGCAATTCTCTATATTTTGGTAAAGTCCACATTTCATCGTCGACAATTAATTCTAATTTATCTGTATTATAACGTATAATCTCAAAATAAGGCAACACTTTATCGTGGTAAGCAATAGCTTTATCATATTCATGATCAATTTTATTAATCTGCCTACGAACATCTATCATATCGTCAACTGCATTCTTTATAGCTGCAATTCGTTCACCAATTTCAACTATTAAAGCAGTATCTAAAGCACTTAATTTATCGGCCTGTTCACCACTAAATACGATTTTTATTTTAGTAACATTATCCAATAAAAAACTTTGATAACGAGTTGCAATCGGAATGATATGGTTCTGTGCTAAATCGCCTAATACACGCGCTTCAATCTGAATTTTTTTAGTATAAGTTTCCCATTTCACTTCATTACGAGCATGTAATTCTTTTTCGGTAAGTACGCCAGTCGATGTGTATAGCTCAACAGAAGATTTTGAAGTATATGCTTTGTAAATTTCGGGAACACATGTCTCGCAATCCAAACCTCGTTTTGCAGCTTCCACTTTCCACTCATCACTATAACCATTACCATCAAAACGAATAGGTTTCGACTCTTTGATATAAGATTTAATTACATCAAAAATTGCTTTTTCTTTGGTAATTCCGGCTTCCATTTCAGCATCAACCTTGGTTTTGAAATCAATCAATTGTGCTGCTACAGCTGTATTCAAAGTAGCCATAGCTGACGAACAGTTGGCCGACGAACCTACTGCACGGAACTCAAAACGGTTTCCAGTAAAAGCGAATGGAGAAGTACGGTTACGATCGGTATTATCTAAAAACACTTCTGGAATATGAGCTATACCTAATAAAAGTTTCTTTTTGGCATCCACTATGATGGCTTCTTCGATTGTACTATTTTCCAATTTATCCAAAATAGCAGTAAGTTGCGTACCTAAAAATGCTGAGACGATAGCAGGTGGTGCCTCATTTGCTCCCAAACGGTGTGCATTTTGAGCAGTCATGATCGATGCTTTCAAAAGTGCATTGTGTTTGTATACAGCCATCAAAGTTGTAGTCAGAAATGTTACAAACAGTAAGTTCTCTTCAGGAGTTTTACCAGGAGTAAATAGACCAACGCCAGTATCTGTTCCCAACGACCAGTTGTTATGTTTCCCTGAGCCATTAATGCCAGCAAATGGTTTTTCGTGTAACAACAAGCGGAAACTATGACGACGAGCTACTTTTTTCATAATAGACATCATCAAAAGGTTTTGATCTACCGACAAATTGCATTCACCAAATATAGGAGCTAACTCAAATTGGTTAGGAGCTACTTCGTTATGACGGGTTTTGGCAGGAATACCATATTTATATGCCTCATACTCTATATCTTTCATGTAAGCAGCTACACGACTTGGTACTGAGCCAAAATAATGATCATCTAATTGTTGGTTTTTAGCCGATTCGTGTCCAAGTAGTGTACGTCCAGTCAACATTAAATCGGTACGCGTTGCATACAAACTTTCGTCCACCAAAAAATACTCTTGCTCCCAGCCCAAATAGGAAATTACCTTTTTTACATTGGGGTCAAATAATTGACAAACTGCAGTAGCTGCATTATTTACAGCATTTATAGACTTCAACAATGGTGCTTTTAAATCAAGTGATTCGCCCGTATAGGAGATAAATATTGTTGGAATCACCAATGTGTCGTCTACAACAAAAGCAGGTGATGAAGGATCCCAAGCAGTGTAACCACGCGCTTCGAATGTACTACGAATTCCGCCACTTGGGAATGATGAAGCATCAGGCTCTTGTTGAGCTAAGAGTTTTCCTGAGAAATCTTCAATAATTGCCTCTCCAGGAGCTCCTGCATAATCAATAAATGAATCATGTTTTTCTGCTGTCCCGTCGGTTAATGGCTGAAACCAGTGTGTATAATGGGTTGCCCCTAATTCCATCGCCCACATTCTCATTCCTGCAGCCACATCGTCAGCTATTGCAAGATTTAATGTTGCTCCCTTATCCGTTACATTTTTCAAAGCTTTCATTGTATCCTTTGAAAGATATTTAGCCATAGTAAGCTTATTAAATACATATTTTCCGAAATAATCAGATGTATATTTCGATGGCGGAGTAACACAAAGTGCTTTTCTCTTAAAAGCTTCTTCTACTGCTTTAAATCTTAATGATGACATAATTGTTATATTTATGGATTATTTGTTTAACTTTATTCACTGTTTTGAGCAATTAGACTGACTAATTGCTATTAATTCGATACAAAAATAGTAAAAGTGTCATTTACGACCAAGACTATATCTGATTTTTTAAAAATAATATAGTAAAATATAAATTCTGTTACTATATTTGCTGTTTATATATCATTTTGTAATTATATTAGGTCTTTTACTTTCAGTTCTTATTTACTATACCAAATACTAAAGATTATAATAAATCGTGATTTATGCTTTATAACATATTCTCATAACAAAAATACGGAATAAAGATATTTGGCTACAAATGTACAAAATATAGAAAAGATATTTTAAAAATAGACAGACTATTTCATCACGAAGTAGTCTGCCTGCAACAATAAAACTAAAAACACGCGAATAATGTACAAAACTCTTACACTATTCGTGTTTATCTAAAAAACTGACATTCAATTTTTATTAATCAAAATTTGTATATGCTGTTTCGCCATGTTGAGTTTCGTCTAGGCCAATAGCTTCAGATTTATCAGTGGCTCTCACGCCGACCAACTTATCGGTAATTTTAAAAATAATATACGTACCGATTCCCGAGAACAAAATAGTAGCACCTACAGCTAATAATTGAATCCAAAGCTGATGAAAATTGCCATAAATTGCTCCTGAATAACTTGACTGAACAAATGGAGTAGCTAAAACACCCGTTAAAATAGCACCTACAATTCCTCCGATACCATGAACACCAAAAGCATCCAAAGAGTCATCGTAACCTAATTTTGGTTTAACATAAGCCACCATGGCAAAACACACCAACGATACAACTATCCCAATTACCAAGGCACCAGGGATTCCAACAAAACCAGCAGCCGGAGTAATAGCAACCAAACCACCAACCGCACCTGTACTGATTCCGACAATAGTTGGTCGCTTATCAATTAGCCAATCAAGTACTGCCCAAGTCAATGCCGCCGCCGCCGCCGCTATATGAGTCACCATCAAAGCATTGGCCGCTAAACCATCAGCCGCTAAACCGCTTCCTGCATTAAATCCAAACCAACCGACCCAAAGCATGGCAGCACCCATTACCACATAGGTGATATTGTGAGGTGGAAGTGCATGTCCTTTATAATCGCGACGTTTTCCAAGCATAATAGCCGTAACTATAGCCGCAATACCTGCATTGATATGCACAACGGTTCCTCCTGCAAAATCAAGTGCTCCCAATTTAAATAACCAACCATCGCCCGACCAAACCCAATGAGCAACTGGATTGTAAATAAACAAAGACCACAAGATTGAAAAAACCAAAAAACCTTTGAAACTAATTCTTTCAGCAAAAGCTCCAATGATAAGTGCTGGGGTAATTACGGCAAACATACCCTGAAACATTATAAATATTATATGAGGAATAGTTCCAATGGACGAACCATCTGCAGCTAACTGTGAATGTGAAATAAAATACGGACTTAAATCGCTTAAATTGATATTATTCAGGAACATCCAGTCGAAACCTCCAAAATATGGTTTCAACCATTCTATTGAACTCGAGCCGAAGGCATTACTATAACCTATTACAACCCATTCTATACTGATTACAGCAACTAAAATAAAAACTTGCATAAACACGTTCAGTACATTTTTGCGACGAACCAAGCCGCCATAAAAAAGTGCCAATCCAGGAATAGACATAAAAAGAACAAGAGCAGTAGCCACCACCATCCAAGCTGTATCGCCTGAATCAATAGTTGGAACCTGAGTTGTTTGCGCAGACAAACTCGAAACTGATAGCATTAAAAAGCTAATTATAAGGGATATATATATTTTTATCATATTGTTTAATTTATTAAAAACGAATTATATTCAGCGGGGTTGCAAATCTGATATATTGATTTGTTACGCAATTGATAATATGCATTTTGTCTTGATTCTTGATACTTTCGGTCTATTTATGAGATCTACTCAATCACTTCTTTGTTGTAAAGCGCTCCCGGACCAGACTCTTTCGTGCGAATACGATAGGTCTCTTCAATGTCGTAAACGAATATTTTTCCATCACCTGTTTCACCAGTCCAAGCCGAATTGAGTATTGCATTCACCGTCTTTTCGAGATTGACATCCCTAATCACTATACAAATCATTCGCCTTTGGATATATCCAGATTTAAAAACTTGGCCACGAACTACTTGTTCTTCTGTAGACTTTCCCAATCCAGTGATATCCCAATAGGAAAACCAATCAATATCAACATCATATAATGCTTGCTTTACATCTTCAAATTTTGATTTACGGATAATTGCTTCAATTTTTTTCATGTTTTTTCTTTAAATTTATTTCCATTTGATTCGTACATATCAATTTTCATATTCTATCTATCGCCTATTTCATCATCCGGCTGCTTTAAATATGTCTATTTACAAATTGCGGTACAAAAATAAATAAAATATTTTAATTATCAAAGCTTTTTGATATAAATTATCTAGTTTTACTATTATTTTGTTATTCATACATAGAATATAACATATTTATGTCACATTTATCTACATATATACATCATATAGACACAATGAAGATTTAAAAGACGACAGGCTATTTCATTACGAAATAACCTGTCTGAAAAAATAAAACTAAACACACACAGTAGTTTGTAAGCTGTATATATAAGCATACCTTAAACTTAAAAAATATACTCTAACTAAATAAAACTAATTAGTTTTGAATTTGCTTCATCGTAACAACAAACGCAGTATTAAAATTGAAATACTGTCGCTTGTTATTAACTATTTTAATCAATTATAAGCACTTTCTCCATGTTCGTAATAATCAAGACCGTTTTCTTCTTCTTTTTTAGTAACACGCAATCCGATTGTATATTTAATTAAACTAAATAATATAAACCCTGTGCCAATACCCCATGCAGCAACAGATACAACACCGATTGCTTGTGTAGTAAGTAGTCCTGCACCTCCACCATAAAATAAACCACCCTCTTTTGCAAATAAACCTACGGCAAGTGTACCGAATGCACCACAAATACCATGAACTGAAATAGCTCCTACCGGATCATCTACTTTTACAATTTTATCTAAAAATTCTACTGCAAATACAACCAATATACCTGCCATGAGACCAATCAACATGGCTGCTCCTGGAGTAACCGCATCACAACCAGCGGTAATAGCCACTAAACCAGCCAATACACCATTCAACGACATACTTAAACCAGGCTTACCATATCTCAACCAAGTTAAAATCAAAGTTGCAATACCACCTGTTGCAGCTGCCGCATTGGTTGTAACGAAAATATTGGCTACTAATTCAGAACTGCTTGAAATATTTAATGTAGAGCCAGGATTAAAACCAAACCAACCCAACCATAGAATAAATACACCTAATGCACCTAATACTAGACTGTGACCTGGAATTGCATACACTTTACCATTCTTGTACTTTCCAATACGTGGACCAAGTACAATAGCACCAGTTAAAGCTAACCAACCACCCAATGAGTGAACTACTGTAGAACCAGCAAAATCGTGGAAAGGCACTGCTAATTGTGATAACCAACCGCCACCCCAAATCCAATGACCTGAAACAGGGTAAATAACCAACGAAATGATTGCGCTGTAAACTAAATATGAAACGAATTTTGTACGTTCAGCCATTGCTCCAGATACAATAGTGGCTGCAGTAGCTGCAAAAACTAATTGAAAAAAGAAAAATGCTAAATTAGGAATTCCAGCTGGAGCATGATTTACATTGGCTCCAAATTCAAAGGCTCCAAAGAAACCATTTCCTAATCCAAACATGATACCGTAACCAATAATCCAAAAACCAACTGAACCTATGCAGAAATCCATTAAATTTTTAAACAAAATATTAGTTGTGTTTTTAGAGCGGGTAAAACCTGCCTCTACCAATGCAAAACCTGCTTGCATAAAAAATACCAATGCGCCAGTGATAAGAATCCAAAACGTATCGACGCTCGCTGCTAATGTTGTAATATCCATAATGTATATTTTTTTGTCGTTATTACTCTTTTATATAAAGTGATTCAGGACCTTTTTCGCCAGTACGAATACGAACTGATTGATCAATAGTTGAGATGAATATTTTCCCGTCACCCATTTCGCCAGTCTGTGCCGATTTTACAATTGCTTGAGTTGCTGAATCAACAAACTTATCGCGACAAACAAATGATATAGTACGTCTTTCAATCAATCTTGTTTCATAAACTGTTGCTCTATAAATGGCTGACG
>JBBRHJ010000104.1:0-11102 GCA_038222885.1 Bacteroidales bacterium
CAACGAATTACTATTAAAAACATTTATTCAAAGGTTCGGCATTAATCCTAACACGAAGAAAAATAAGAATATCATAGCTGAACTTAGAGTATGGGGCAAAATTGCTGCATAGTGTTTAGCTGTTTTATAACGAACCATTGAAAAATACAACGTGCCAATAATTAAATATTTAAATTTCAACAATATACAAAACAAGTATCTTGCGGTTTTTAACCGCAAATTTGGCTAAATAAAAAATCTTTCAATCTACGAAAGCAATCGGCATCAAATGGAGTACTCGAGATTACTGGACTTTTAATTCTTTCAAATTTCAAACTTTTCAAATTTCAAACTTTTCAAATTTTTAGAACATGAAAAAAACTCTCCGAATTTTAACCATAGTTTATTATAGCAATTATATTTCTGCTTTATTAAGTGCTTTGGTGGGATTTTACTTTCTCAAAAACAATATTAAGATTGACGCTCAAAGTGAGATTGGAATTATATTTTCGACAATACTTATTATCCTTATTATAGGATCTGTGCCTCTTACATTGAGTCTATTTAATCGATACACAAAAAGAATTGTAGCAACAGAAAATATTGAAACCCGCTTAGTAAAATACCAATCAGCTGGAATAATCCGCATACAAATCATGGGCTTCGGTTTAGTGTTGGGCGTTTTGTTTTACTACCTTATGGGTTCGCAATCCATGTTGTTTTGTGCTGGAATAGCTGCTATTGGCCTGTTCTTTTGCAAACCTTCACAATTAAAAATTAGTTCTGAATTACAAATAGATCAAGAATAGTATCTCTTTCTAAATTAATTAAAAACCTAATCAACAAACTTTTATATGATAATTGGAGTAGACTTTGATGGTACAATAGTAACCCATGAATATCCAAAAATTGGAAAAGACATTCCCTTTGCTATTGACACACTGAAACGTATGCAAAATGATTTTCATTGCATTTTACTACTTTGGACAGTGCGCGAAGGACAGGAATTAGATGAGGCAGTAGAATATTGCCGCGCAAGAGGACTGGAGTTTTATGCCGTAAATGCCAACTATCCTGAAAAGGATGAACGAGAGCAACAACCTCGCAAACTGAAAGCTGATTTATTTATTGATGATAGAAATTTAGGTGGATTACCCGATTGGGGCGTAATTTATCAAATGGTGGCTTCGGGTAAACATTTACAACCAATTCCGCAAGAAATTCAATCGGAATATGCTCCTAAGAAAAGATCGTTTCTTCAAAAAGTATTTGGCGTATAATTTTAATAAATCGTTTGAAAAGTTTGAGATTTGGAAATTTGAAATTATGTTAAGTTAAGAATTTAGAGAGTTTAATGTTTAGTATTATTTGTGTTGCAAATAATACTAAATTTATTTAACAAGGAATACAACAGAATATGGAGAAAATAATCACACTTGACAAATCAAACCTTGACAGTGAACATATTTGTTGTGCTTTTTCTGACAAAAAATGTAAAGATAGCTACCAATTAAAGAAAAACTGGCTGAGAAAAGAATTTGACAATGGTTATGTTTTCCGAAGGATTGATGCCAGAGCAAAAGTTTTTATTGAGTATGGACCTGCTGAAAATGGCTGGGTACCTATCGATGCCCACAATTATTTATTAATAAACTGTTTCTGGGTTTCTGGTCAATATAAAGGGCAAGGATATGGCAAAGAATTATTAAGACTTGCGATAGAAGATGCCAAATCCCATGGTAAAGATGGATTAGTAACCGTCGTTGGGACTAACAAATTCCATTTTATGAGTGATACCAAATGGCTTATAAAACAAGGATTTGAAACTTGTGAAAAATTGACATCAGGATTTAGTTTACTTGTAAAAAAAACAAATCCAAAAGCAGAAGATCCGAAATTTAAAGACTCTGTAATAAGCGGTGAATGTGATGATAAGGATGGATTAGTGATCTATTATTCAAATCGTTGCCCCTACTCGGAATACCACGTTACTAATTCGCTCGTGGAAACAGCCAGCAAAAGAAATTTAGCGTTGAAAGTCATTAAACTTGACACAATCGAAAATGCACAGTCGGCTCCTACACCAGCAACTATTTTTAGTTTATTCTACAATGGAAAATTTGTAACAACTGACTTGAGTGCATGTATGGATAGCAGATTTGATAAAGTTGTAAAATTATAAATCCAATCAAAGTATATTTTAAAGCTGACCTCTCGACAATTCCGTTTTTTTTCCTCTTAAATCGTAAATTACAAAATCGTAAATTCTTTAACCATGCTGCTCGAAAACGAAAATATCAAACTCCGTGCATTAGAACCAGAAGATTTGGATAAACTCTACGTGTGGGAAAATCAAGCAGCCTTTTGGGTTGTGGGGAATACGCGCCAGCCTTACTCAAAATTCCAACTAAAACAATACATTCTCCAAGCAGACTTAAACCTTTATGAAAATCTCCAATTAAGGCTCATCATTGAACAAAAGTTTGACTCAAAAGCAGTTGGAACGGTAGATTTGTTCGATTTTGATATACACAACAGTCGAATTGCGTTGGGATTATTTGTCGACGAAGAGTTTCAGGGAAAGGGAATTGCAAAATCAGCGTTACAATTAGTGGAGGATTATGTGTTTAACTTTCTGAAAGTAAACCAATTATATTGCCATATAGCCGACTCAAATATAGCAAGTCGGAATATGTTTGAAAAATTGGGATACGAAAAAAATGGAGTTTTGAAAAACTGGATTAAAGGACAAAATGGGTTCGAGGATATTATTGTTTTCCAGCGATTTAAGTAGTTTCAAATTCTAACCAAAAATTCTCTCCATCGAAAACACCGTAGGAAAAAATGGAGACAAAATCGCCAAGGATTATAACTCTTTTCTGTGCTTGAATTTGTAAATCCAAAGCAATATGGCGATGACCAAAAACCAGAAAATCTATATGTGTTTGATTTTCAACAAATTTCTTGGCAAAGATTACCAAATTTTCGTTGGCTTCACCCTCATATTTATTCTCCACATGCTTTATTTTCTTTCGGTTGCCTTTCGACCAATTATAACCAAATGTTTGACCTAATTGTGGTGGTACAAGTCGAAATAATTTCTGAGCGAGTTTGCTGTGAAATATTTTACGAATAATTTTAAATCCTTTATCTTCGGCATATAAGCCATCACCATGAGCCAGATAAAACATCTTCGATCCAATTTTCACCTCTACAGGCTGACGATGAATTATCAAACCTACTTCTTGCTCCAAATAGCCAAAAGTCCAAATATCATGGTTTCCAGTAAAAAAATGAATTTCAATTCCTTGGTCAACTAATTCCGCCAACTTTCCTAAAAACCGTACAAAACCTTTGGGCACAACGGTTTTATACTCGAACCAAAAATCGAATACATCACCCAACAAATAAATTGAAGTTGCATCAGCTTTCACTTTATCGAGCCAATTCACAAACCTCATCTCATGTTCTCTGGGATTTTTTATCAGCAGTGATCCAAGATGTGCATCGGAAATGAAATATACCATTTGAAATTAATTGATAGTTTTCTCGTTAATGAGCTAAGTTGTTTACAGAAAACCCAATTCCAATTGCGCTTCTTCACTCATCATATCTTTGTCCCAAGGCGGTTCAAAAACGATATTCACGTGTACTTCGTTAATTCCTTCCACGCTTTCTGTCTTCATCCTCACATCTTCCACAATAAAATCTACGGCCGGACAATTTGGTGCTGTAAGCGTCATATCGATTTCTAAAAAGCCCTCATCATCAATATCTATTCGGTAAATCAAACCTAAATCGTAAATATTTACAGGTATCTCAGGATCGTATACTGTTTTAAGCATGCGAACAACCTTTTCTTCCATTTCTAAAAATTCATTCATATTGTACAATTAATTATTGTATAGAAAATTCATGCTTGTTTTAACTAGAATTTCAAATACTGTTTCTACAAACATTTGAACACGTAAAACCGCAAATAGTTTAGATTTATCAAGTCTAATTGACTAATATTGGAACTAATTCTGTATAGATTTAGCTACCAAAGTATCGAATTCAGGCAATGAAGAAGCCAATTTCCCATTTATAACTACTACAGTTTCAACCTTGGCTTTGAGGCATAATTTATTGTCAGAGACACGATAAACCACCTGATTAAATACATATTTCACACCATCTTTCACCACATTTAATTTGCAAACAAAAGTATCGCCTGACCGCAAAGGAGATTTGAAAGCCATCTCAATTCGAGCTACCACAGCATCGATACCTTGATTGTGAAGCAGATCAAAACTAACATTATTTTCAAGCAAAAACTCATGGCGCGTATGCTCCAAATAATTCTGATACACGGAGTTATTCACAATTCCTTGTAAATCACACTCATAATCGCGCACTTTAAATTCTAATTCGTAAATATACATATCAAATTATTTTTTTCGTATAATTGTAAGCCCATCACGAAGTGGCAACATTACCTCCTCAACACGTTCATCTTTTGCAATATAGTCGTTAAAATGCATGATTTCAATGGTGTGTTTATCGTTTTGTTCCACTGGTCGCAGTACTTTCCCATCCCACAAGGTATTGTCAGCAATGATAAAACCTCCTTGTTTTAGTTTAGGCATAACAGCTTCGTAATAAGCCCTATAATCACGTTTGTCAGCATCAATAAAAACTAAATCAAAAGTTTCATCCAGCTCAGTCATCACCTGCAAAGCATCGCCAATATGTAAAATTATTTTAGAACCGTGTTCACTTTTAGAAAAATTCTCTAAAATAATATCTTCCAATTCATCATCACATTCCACAGTATGCAGAACTCCATTTTGGGGCAAGGATTCTGCCATACACAAAGCCGAATAACCCACATAAGTTCCTAATTCGAGTATACGAACAGGTTGAATCATCTTACAAAACATCGATAAAACTCGTCCTTGTAAATGACCAGACAGCATGCGGGGATTAATAAGCGTTTGATGTGTCAACCTATTAATCTGTGCTAAATACTCGGGTTCTTTGTCCGAATGGTTAGTTATATATTCTTCGATGGTCATTCTGAAATCAATGTCTTTTTGTATACTAATTAGCTGATAATTTGCAACTTATAATCATTAAGTGTATTTCAAGGTACTGAACTGATCAAAATCAAATATCTCGCAAGCAATTTCCTGCAATTCTTCGGAAGTAATAGCTTCAATTTTTTGACGAATAACACTCAAATCATTCACTTTACCGTACCTCAGTAAACTTTTACCCAAGCTCAAAGCTAGATTTTCTTTATTTTCAGAAGAAATAGCCATTTGACCCATCAACTGTAGTTTATACTTTTTCAAAATGCTTTCAGACAGTTTCTCTTCTTTTAATTTTCGCAATTGCTTGTATACCAATTGCTCGCACTTACTTGCATTCTCAGGATCGCAACCAAAATACACACTCCAAATCCCTGTATCGCTAAAAGGTTGGTAACTTGATTCGACATTATAAACTAAACCATGCTTTTCGCGAAGTGATAAATTCAACATGCTATTCATGCCTGGACCACCCAGAATGTTATTGAGTAGATACAGGCCTAATCGCTGTGGATGATAAAGATTGTAAGCCCTATTCCCAACCATAAAATGAACCTGATGCGTATTGCGCTCCACATGATGTTGCATGGGTTGATATTGCTCAGGCGTATTTCGCACAGACTTAGAACTATAATTATCAAAAACTTGGAAGTATTTTTCTGTCTTTTTTACAAGTTGATTAAAATTCAAGTCGCCCAAAACAAAGAAAACCATCTCGTCAGGACGATATTGGTGTTTTATAAAATTGTTGGCATCGTTTGTTGTCAAGCTCTTTAACACTTCGGCATTGCCTAAGATATTGTGACCCAAAGAATGATCTTTAAAAATCAATTCCTCAAAATCATCATAAATAAGTTCGGAGGGACTATCGTTGTACGACGAAATTTCATCAATAATAATGACAACTTCTTTGTCGATTTCTTTTTGTGGAAAGCTAGAATGAAACACTATATCGGCTAGCAATTCCATGGCGCGATCGCTGTATTCATTCAAAACTGTGGCATAAACCACTGTTTCTTCCTTTCCAGTGAATGCGTTTAACTCTCCACCAACATGTTCAAGTCTGTTGATAATATGACCTGAACGTCGCTTCTCAGTACCCTTGAAAAGCATGTGTTCGATGAAATGAGCCATACCTTGTTCGTGCTCCAATTCATCGCGCGAACCAGTGTTAATAACTATTCCACAATAAGTTACGGCAGATTTGTCTGGTTTAAATATAAGTCGAAGTCCGTTAGGAAGTGTATGCGTTTGGTAATTCATCAGTAAAAAAAAGGAGTTTAAACTTAAAAACTAAATTGAAAGATATTAAATTCTAATAAGTTACTTCGTTTTTTTACTTTTCA
The DNA here is from genome assembly GCA_038222885.1 of Bacteroidales bacterium. Classification (GTDB taxonomy): domain Bacteria; phylum Bacteroidota; class Bacteroidia; order Bacteroidales; family Paludibacteraceae; genus Paludibacter. The sequence goes on from JBBRHJ010000104.1 coordinate 6,398, forward strand.
ACACTTCGAGTGCTTTCAACACTGTTTTATCATCCTTATATAACATTGGGAAGAAGCCCTCTTCACCCTGAATATTTCGAGTAATATAAGCTTTCAGTTGAACCAAAATAAAGTTTTTTGAAATGGCAATTTGTTTTGGATTTGGTGCAACACCTTTGGATTTTGCAAAAGCCACAAACTCATCCAAAATATTCTGACTCTCTAAATACTTGTCCATATTTTGCCATCCTTTAATGCTTTTCAGTTTTGCCCTATTCTTATCGGTGTACTGAAAAGCAAACTGATAAGCATAGCCATTATTCACAATCTTAGATAAATAAGGCGTATATTCTGAGGTGTCACGAGCCACAAAAATATCAGGCATAATGCCTCCACCACCATAAACCGTGCGACCTTTAAGCGTTTTATATTTCAATGTATCAGCTACATGTATGCTATCTTTATTGTCCAATTCGCCATGCAAATATCTATTTAAAATATCTTTCTCATAATCATTTGCTTTGCCAATTTCGTAAGGTTTTTGAATGCTTCTACCCGATGGTGTGTAGTATCGAGCTACCGTCAATCGTACTGCCGAGCCATCCATCAAATCTATTTGCTGCTGTACCAATCCTTTACCAAATGACCGTCTTCCAACTATCATTCCTCTGTCATTATCCTGAATTGCACCCGAAAAAATCTCACTTGCAGATGCTGAAAATTCGTCAATTAACACTACAATCGGCAATTTTATACAACTTCCTTTACCGTCCGAAAGTGCTTCAAACCTTTTGTAGGCTTTACCTTGCGAATATACAATCATTTGATTTGCAGGTAAAAACTCATTTACCATCTGAATGGCTTGATCCATAAAACCACCGCTATTTTCGCGAAGGTCAATGATATAACTGGTGGCTCCTTGTGAGCGGAGAGTGGCAATAGCAGTTAGGAATTCAGCATAAGTTGTCGCAGCAAATTTACTTACTTTTATAAATCCGGTTTTAGGTTCAATCATGTAAGCAACATCCACAGAGTTCACTGGAATTTGTCCACGAGTAACTGAAAATTTCAACACCTCGGCAGTTCCACGTCTTTTTACACCTAGCTTGACTTTCGAGCTTTCAGGACCGCGTAACTTCTTCATCACCTTTTCATTGGTGATTTTCTTTCCAACAAATACAGTATCGTTCACTTGTACAATTCTATCACCAGCAAGCAATCCCACTTTTTCAGATGGTCCGCCACTAATCACCGCCACGACCATAATTGTATCATTCTGGATATTAAACTGTACGCCAATTCCGCTAAAACTACCTTCCAATTCGCTATTCACATTCTCCAAATCGGATGCAGGAATATACACTGAATGTGGATCGAGTTTTGCAATCAGTTCGGTCATCATCTCTTCCGAAAGTTCATTAACATCAACCGAATCTACATATTGATTTTCTATTAACGAAAGTAACTCATCAATCTTAGTATTATTCATGTTACTAAACAAACTCCCACCTAAGCCGGAATTATTGCGAAATTCTGCATTTCTTGCTAAGAAATTACCCAAAAATAATCCAGCTACAACCGATAAAAAGACTATTAAAACTAGAAAAAGATTTTTTTTATTCATAATTAAATGCATTCAGTGTTTGGTGTTTGGTGTTCAGTGTTTGGTGTTCAGTGTTAAAGTGTTTGGAATTTGAAAAGTTTGAAATTTGAAAGAATTTTGCAATAGTAATAATTTACGGTTAAAAACCGCAAGACCCTTGTTTAGTATTTACTTGATATTTTATTGTTTAAATGTTGGCGTGTTGACTTATTTTCTTTTTTGCCTTCGCCTAAACAATGACTGTTCATCAGCCTATTCTTCCACTTTTTCAAGGTAGACAACCTCAATTCCAGCACGTTGAAGCAATTCTACTCCATCCATAATTCGATACATTTCGCCATAAATCACACGTTTGATTCCTGCTTGAATAATTAGTTTGGAACATTCAATGCAAGGAGAAGCTGTTACGTACAAAGTAGCTCCATCGCTGCTGTTGTGCGAACGTGCAATTTTACTGATTGCATTTGCTTCGGCATGTAAAACGTATGGTTTGGATACATTGTTTTCATCTTCACAATTATTTTCGAATCCCGATGGTGTGCCATTATAACCGTCAGAAATAATCATCTTGTTTTTCACGAGTAAAGCACCCACTTTACGGCGTTCGCAATAGGAATTTTCAGCCCAAATACGTGCCATACGCATATAGCGTTTATCTAATATTAATTGCTTTTCGTTCATAAATATTGACTGGTTTCGACTTCGTAAATAGAAGAAATTGTATTTAATTATCTGTTTTTAATTGGCACATTGGCACATTCTAAAATTTGCAAATTATTTATTTTGTTCCATCAATTCTTTGGCAAAACTTGGAATATCTAACCCTGAGAAATTCCCCGAAGTCATAAATAAAATTGCGGATTGATTGTAATCCAAAGATCTAAGTCTCTGTTGTAGGAGTTGTGAATCAGTGAAAACTTCGATATTATTACCTCCAAAAGCATCTTTAACATGTTTTGGATCGATATCTTTTAATTTTTTATGTTCCACCACTTTTGGATTGTAATACACAAAAGCTAAATCGGCTCGTTCCATGCAACCTGCATATTGTGGTAAAAAATCTTCGGTCAAACTGCTGAATGTGTGTAATTCCATGCAAGCCACCAATTTACGTTCAGGAAACTGGGCTTTCACCGCACTTACTGTTGCTTTAAGTTTCGATGGCGAGTGTGCAAAGTCTTTGAAAGCTACTGTTTGTGGGTTTTCAGCTATTTTCTGCATGCGGTTTGATGCACCAGGAAAGTCCTTAATCGCATCATAAAACTGATCATCAGTTACGCCTATTTGACGACAAGCCAAACGGGCTGCTTCCATGTTTTGGAGATTATGTTCGCCAAAAATTAGCAAAGGGATTTGCCCTTTCTTAGTTATCAAATAAGTAATTCCATCGCGGACTTCATGCTCAGGGGTGTTATATTTAAAAGGAACAATATCTCTGCGTAAATTTTTGGCTATCTGGTTCAAATTATCATCGCCATCAAAATAAATTAGTCGTCCTTGAACCTCCATCAAATCAGTAAATTTTTTGAATTGCTCTACATATTTCTGAAAAGTTGGGAATACATTGATATGATCCCATGCAATTCCTGTGAGGATGGCAATATGTGGTTTATAAAGATGAAATTTTGGACGCAAATCGATAGGTGAAGTCAAATACTCATCACCTTCAAATACAGCGATTCTGGCTTCGTAGGATAGTTTAACCATATTGTCGAAACCTTCAATCTGTGCACCCACCATGTAGTCGGCATCAATTTTCAGCTGTTTCAACACAAAAAGAATCATAGCCGTGGTCGTAGTTTTACCATGACTTCCGCCCACCACAATTCTGGTTTTACTCCGGGTTTGTTGATATAAGTATTCAGGGAAAGAAAAAATTTTCAACCCTAATTTCTTAGCTTTTACAAGTTCAGGGTTATCGAGCGAAGCGTGCATTCCAAGAATAACTGCTGACAATCCTTTATGAATTTTTTCGGGAAACCAACCCATTTCCGGTGGTAGTAAACCATTTGTTTTCAACCTACTAAACGAAGGTTCAAAAATTTCATCGTCTGAACCGGTAACAAAAAAATCATTCTTTTTACTAATGGCTATGGCCAAGTTGTGCATGGCTGCACCACCTATGGCAATAAAGTGTACTCGTTGCATGGCTTAAAATTCAGGATTTTAGTTGTTTTTGTCCGTGAGTTGGAATTGAAAAAGCAAAAGTAGTAAAAAACTTCGAGTACATGGATAGTTTTAAGGCTTATAAACTTATAACAATCAACTTTGCATCATAAAAACTGCTTGAAACAAGAATCAAGACAAATGCATATTATCAATTACTCTTAAATCAATTTGTCAGATTTACAAACACGTTTATTATATTAAGAAAGCCCTTCTCTTTTATATTGAAACCCTTAGAAGCAAAGGGATTTCCAACAAGTTTTCCCGTATTACTTTTGTGTATTTAGACTCTTAAAAGATTATAATAGCGGTTTTATCCTAACACTATTCATGGTTGAACCATACTATTCTACCCAAAGAACCAAGCCTTTAAGATATTCGCCCTCAGGATGATAGATATTGACAGGGTGATCGGCCGACTGAGTGAGTTGATGCAGGATTCTGACATTGCGTTTTGTTTCGGCAGCTGCACTAAAAACGGCTAATCTAAACTGCTCTTTGCTAACTACTTGCGAACAAGAAAATGTAAAAATAATACCGCCAGGTTTAATCTGTTCAATAGCCCTGGCATTCAGTCGTTTATAACCTTTTAAGGCATTTCGCAACGCATCTCTGTGTTTGGCAAATGCCGGAGGATCCAGAACAATAACATCATATTGAAAGTCTAAGTTCGATAAATTATTTAAATACTTGAATGCATCTTCATCATAGGAAACGTGCCTAGAATCGTTTGGAAAGTTCAGCTGAACATTGCGTTCGGTGAGTTCTATGGCTTTGGCAGAACTGTCGACTGAATGAACCAATGAAGCACCGCCGCGCAAAGCATAAACCGAAAATCCACCAGTATAACAAAACATATTCAATACTTTTTTCCCTTCGGAATAGCGTTCGAGTAAAGTTCGATTGTCACGTTGATCCACAAAAAAACCTGTTTTCTGTCCTCGCAACCAATCCATA
>JBBRHJ010000105.1:0-11044 GCA_038222885.1 Bacteroidales bacterium
CCATTCGGATTATCCATGTCGGGCGAAGTAAACCATTCGCTGAAATTTCCCATTTTATCAAGCTTGTAAATTGAAGATATGAACATATCAGAAACATATACATTTCCAGCTTTATCGACTGTTACATCATTCAAAAATTGAAGTTTATCGGAAGTATATTTTTTTAGAATAGCTCCTGTTTGAAGATCTATTTCAACCAATTCGAGCAAATCGCCCACGTAAATTTTACCTTCAGAAATTGCAATACCTTTGGGGTTGTTCAAACCCGAAACAAATTTTGGATTGATTATTTTTCCATCCAATGAAACCTTTGCTATTGACCCATCGCCTGGCACATCGCCCGCCTGACAAGAGACCAAAAGAACCTTGTTTACATCATCGTACACCACAGATTCGGGTGCAAGCAAATCGTTGGTTGCTTTCACCAAACGTAGCGACTCTTTCGATTCAATGACTTTGTTTTCTGACTTATTTTTCGTCTGCGCATTTACAGCAGTAAACACCATAGAAATTGCTACTAATAGCATCGTTAACTTGTTCATAATCATTTATTTTTTTATAAATTAATTTTTAGTTGTTTTATTTAATAAGTGGTAAATTATCCGCAAAACAAAAGATCGTTAATACAAATTTATATTATTCTCATTACTTACTTCGTTGTTCAAATATATTTTCAACCTATAATCCTTAGCAATCCCATATTCAATATAAGATAACTTAGAGTGCTGATTACAATTCATTTAAATTAACAATTGGCAGGTTATTGCTTAGGCAAATCATCTTTTAAAATTACTATATCTTCGGGAGTTCCTACTCCGCCGACGTAATGATAATCATCCAGAGCATATTTTAATTTAGAGCTCCAATCACTATTGTCATCGACCCGGTTGTATTGTCTGGCCACATAATTCCTATCCATTATTTCGGCATAGAGCTTCCATCCTGTGTAGGCTTCTGCCGCCGCTTTAATTGCTTCTGTTTTATTTCCTTTCAGATGATGTGCTGCGGCTCGTATGTGCCCAGAATAGAAATATCCGAGATAACTCAGCGCTTTAATATCGTCTAGGATGAGCTGAAATTGTTTGTCGCCGCTAGTGCTTGGACCTTTTAATCCCTTCTTGGCGTATTCTTTCATGCGATTGCCCCACTCAATGGGATTTTCTCTTGACCCGCATTTATTGTTTTTGTAATCGGCAAATCCGCACAAACCTTTAGGAGCAAAGTCCCACCCAGGTGGCTGAGTGTTAGGAATTTCAGCACCGTTCAGTGGTTTTTGTTCTGCAAAATCTGCAATTGATGCCCAATGCCCTTTGGTCCAGTTCCCTTCTGGAAAAAACTCTGTATCCCGCTTCCACGAATTATAGTTAGTTACCATTGCATTAGCCATGGGAACTCCACGCGAAGCCGCTGCCCAAGTGTCAAAAAGATAATCTACTGACACATTTGGGTACTTCATACGGATGAGATCTTTGAAATCTTCGTTAGTTCGATAGGGATCGTAACCCGCATATCCAAAGGCATAATGGGAATACCAGTGTTTATAAAATTCCAAGTCTCCGTTAAGTGAATTATTTTTGGCATACCATACACGGGTCATGGTGTTACCGTCGGATCCCACAAAGTATCCCGGAATGTAGCGGTCTTTATTTAGGTCTCCACTGTCGGCAGGAAAATTGAGAATAACGGAGCGTGCAAAATCATAATCTCCCCAACTCAGGCTGAACATATCATCGTTACGAATATTGAGCCAGGTGCGCTTATCCAGCTTTTTCATTTGTGTGATTACATTTTCTCCTGCATAATCCTTATAAATGGTCGGTGCCGGATAGTTGTACATGTGCGCATACGAGTATTTAATTTCAAAATCGTAGTTATACACAAACTGATTAAAATACTTTTCGATGGTGGTGGTTTTACCCTGAACCAGTCGGTATATAAAATTAAAATCACGTTTTTTATCTGCATCGTACTGCTCCTGATAATCTTGAACACCAAGGCCATAAGTTTCCCAAATAAATTTAGCCTTTTCATCTGCGTCCTTGCTATCAAAATGCTCACCAGCGTGGATGATAAAGCCATTTACAGTGGGAAACTCTACCAAAAACTGTTTCATACATTTCCGCAGGTAGGTACGAGTGGCAGGGTTGGCAATGTTATCAGTGATGCCATATTTTCCGGTAGCGCCATTCGTCCAGATATTCCAAGTCATCCAGTATATTTTAATTCCTCGCTCGTAAGCCAATTTGTGTACAGTCTTCCAAAGCGCATTTTTTTCCTCAATGGTCATACGTCTGACCAGTCCATTGTAATCATAAACATCTTCGAGTACGGCATCTTCATACCCAGGCATTTTCATCAACACCGTAAAAGGGTGCAAAGCCCAAAGAGACAAATGGTTATAGCGTGCCCGAGCCATTTCGTCGAGGTATTCTTCCCAGAAATGAATATCCCAGACCGCCTTTGTCATAACGTTCATAAATTCTACATTTTCAGAAGAATAAGTACCGCTCCGTTGATCGAGTTGCAGATTAAATTTGATTCCACGATTTTTTATGTAGGCGTTCTGTTTGAAATTCCAAACACCGCCGGTACCGTAAACGTGCAACTTTTTAGCCAATTCCAGACCGCCGTACATGGCACCTAGTGCATCGCCGCCAATCACCCAGAAAGCTTTCTTCGCTTTACTGGATGTCTGTAGAGAAAACCCTTGGGATTTGAGGTCTGAGGGCAGGGAAAGACCATCAGCCGGCATAGAAGAAATAGCTTTATCTGTTACCGTAGCCAGTACTATCCGAATGTCGCCCGTAGTGGCGTCGAGTTGAGTAAGCGGCCTCTCTACTACTTTTAAGCCTTGGTGTAGGAGCGCCTTTTTAATATCCCCAGCGGCAAAAGCTATGGTAGGAACATCAGGATTGTAAATCAATATAACCTGTGCTGACAAATTTTGCGCAGCGAACAACAATAACATCAAACCAATGAATAAGCTGATGGCCGAAATGCGAAAGGGTATCTGAATGAACTTTATCATACAATGTTCTTTTGGTGTTCTAATTTTTTTTCTAGAATTGAGTAAATAATGCCGGATCATCTATTATTAATCTTGAATATCGGATAGTTAAATATTACCTATCCTTATTTAGTGTTATTGATATAGACTTACCTGCATAACCGTCTTGCGGAAGTGAAATTTTCAGTTTAGTTTTATTGTCTTCTACACTCGCTTGTTCAGCACGATACTGACCATTGAGCATAATATTGATTTCATTTAGTTTGTGTGTTGGATCAGCTACTGAAATCTTCAAAACTCCGTCTTTTACTTTTATCATCACAACACAAGGCTTATCAACTTCTATGCCTCCAAAAATATCCGATTTTCCTGCCTTATAAAAAATTATTCCTGCCATCGATTTATCGGTTAATTCTACTGATTGAATATCGACTGTATTTAATATTTTGAGATCGCTCTGCTCTTTGAGTTTATTCATTTTCTCTTTATCAGCCTTTGGAACCAGCACATATTCATACGATGCGTTGGTTGGGTTCGGTCCATGATCAAACCAAAGTTTAAATATTTCATCAGTTACAATTATTGGTCGATAGCGTTTCGCCACTTTATTCCACGATCCTTCAAGCATTTTATTTTCCATTCTCAAAGAGCCACTTTTCGGGAAAAAGTATCCTGTATTATCGTGTAAAATCCAATCAGGGCGGTCTGTTGGTTTCAAACCTCTACCACTTTCCGCTTTTCCATTTATACTTACAAGTACTTCTCCTCTCAGGAAAACTTGGTTGAGTGTTGTTGCAACAGGAAACTCCGTTGTTGCATTTATTCCACTGCCAAGGCAAACAATTTTATCATTGAACATGAACCATGATTTATGGGCTTTCAATCCATCGCGGTTATAATCCAACACCGATATGCCATTTACACTGTCCGAAACGCCACCCACAAAGTCGCTTTCGATATGATATCCCCATGCTGTGAGATAAGGAAGCGTATCTTTGTGCTGAATAATGGTTGTGCCAGGAAGTTTTTTCCAATCCCAATATGGAAATATATTGTCGTATTCTTTGTTCGATTGGTAAAGCATAGTTACTCCATCGCCCAAATGGTAACCCTGAATATTTTCCAAATTAACTGTTTCGGCACCTAACACACGGTTTGAGCACATTTTCACTGAAAAATAGTAATCGTTTGTGCGATGCACATGAAAATCGGATCGCCAAAAATGCTTGTCACCAGCCAATGTTTTATAATCAGCAGCTTGTTTATATTTTTCAGCATTTTCTGCATCTACTTCGGCCATTATTTGCAAAAGTTTGTCCAACCTTTTTGCTTTTCGTGCGGGTTCATCTGGGAAAATCTGTCTACCGCAGACGCTCACATCAAATTGATTTTTCCAATTTATCCACTGCTGACCTTCTAAAATATAGTTTCTCAAAATAGCCGTTTTATTTCCTTCAAAAGCAAAAGGAGTTTTGCTTAGTATTTGATACCAACGCAACATATCTTCGAGGTAGGAAAGACCATAATTCCCAAATTGCAGTTGTGCACCGTGCTGATGATACGACCAATCGGACTGTATGCCCTCAGCTTTTGAAACAACTAATTCCTCTTGTATAGACTTGCTTGCCATGGCTATTGAATCGGCATCTCTTAAAAGCAATGAACGAAACAATACATTACCAGAAAGCCACACTTTATTTTGACCCGTCATTTTTATTTCAGCACGTCGCAAAAGCGGTAACGCAAGTTCCAATTGTTCTTTGGTCAACTCGTTTTCAATCAGAAAAAGCGTTGGAGCAAGTAATTCAGGAACTCCAATGTGCTGATCCCACCAATTTGGACTTAGAAAATCATTTTTTAACCAATAATTCAACGAACGATGCAGTTTTTTTGCTAAGTCTTTATTATTGTAAAAATCAGAACCTACTTTTTTGTATGCAATTGCCAGCTTTTGAACATTTTCAAGATGCTCTTTTACCGTCCAGCCTCCTCGAAAGTTATCCTTATAATTAATTTTTGACCAAGATCCCTTTTCATCCATCGTCTCCAATAGTTGTTGGACTTTTTTCGAATCAATTGGAGTTTCTAAGTAATAATCGATTAGATTCTGGTGTAATTGGGTTAAATGTTCGGGATAAGTAACTTCTGGAGTTTTGTAGCCAGTAAGACTAATTAGGATAATCAATCCTAACACGAACCTTGTTATATTATTATTCGATACATTCATTTTCAATATATTTTTCTGTTTGTTATAGTGTATTGAACTAAAATTTAAATGTAAGTGATGTCCCTGGCATATGCACATATTCCCATTTATTCGGAGCATATTTATTAAACCATTGTTGATAAAAAAAACTAATATCACACACTTTAAAAGGAAATTGCAAACCAATGACAGACTCTTGCCTAAAGTACTCCATATCCTTTATTCGGAACCAAAACTCAGTAAGAAAATATGGTTTAACTTTTGTAAACTTGTCGTAGCTAAAAAGCAGTTGATTCCTGTATCTATTTATATTTTCTCCATCAATAAACCGGGCTTCTAAACGATTTCGATCCCTAAACTTAACAAATCCCCACTTTGTATTATAGTACATATTCAATTTAGGACGATATTCTACTCTTATTCGATCAGGAAGTTTGACATATTCTTGTTTGTAGCCCAAGCCAAAACTGATGCTTTTTTCTGACTTGAAGTCAATTAACAACTCAGCATGATATAGAAACCAATTGCCTTTGAGATCAAAAAAATTAGCATTATTAAGAGTCAGTTTTAGCTTTTCAAAATCTTTTTGCAGATTGATAGATGTTCTTAACTGATGAGGTTCAGCAGCAAATGATTTCTGATTAAACCCTACAATAATTACGAGAATAAATACAAATCGTATATATGTGTTAATTTTCTTTTTTTCCAAAATGGTTTTATATGTAATGATACAATTCATAATTTTTAAATCATTCGTTTACTTTGCTTCTTCCATTCCATTTAATCGAACCTGAATAAGTCCTTTATTTCCTTGCAAAACATAAGCTGGAACTCTGATCTCAACTCTTTTCAGCTTCTTGTAAGTTTTATCAATTTTCAATGGTGCTGGATCCATGGAGATAACAGAAATATTGCAATCAGGTGCTAAAATATATAGTTTCAGCGATTTTCCATTCTGTTTTAAGATAGCACCATTCTTTACTGGAATCACATCGGCAGTTGTCATTATCGCCCAAGTAATTTCTTTGGTTTTATCGTTTGTTTGAATTCTATCTTCGATTAAAATTGATGTGTCAGATTCTTTACTGAATGTTCGTTTTGCGGAATCAACTAATCCACCTAAAATAGCAGTCATATCGACTGTTGCAGAATTACTTCCATTAATATTAAAGTCAATAATAGGAGCCGTTTTACTAACATTGAACTTGGCATTATTCACCATTAGTGTGCTATGTCCTTGATTTCCTTTGGAATAAAGTTGCCAACGTTCGCAATCCTGACAGCCTTTATACACATCGAAACCGGCATCATCTAATGCTGTATAATCCTGATTTCCTGGATCAATCACCCAACGTTCGCCATACAACTCAAATATAAATGAACCAGCATCCATATCCACATGATCGATAATGGGCGAACTTCCTTTGAATGCCAAAAAGAATTGGCTCGAACTTTTGGTCTTATCAACGCTGAAAATTCCTGTTGGACTAATGCCTCCACCAAACCATTCCAAGGGTAATTTGCTATGTGTTTTTTCCTTGAATTGAGCTAACCAAATCAGTCCAAAACCGCTATTACGACCTGCACTATTTCCTTTTGTAGTAAAGAAATTTCTATCCAAATATACTGCATCTCCTGTTTGTGTTGCAAACCACGCTAAAAGCACTTTTGATTCACCATCCATGCCTCCATCGGAATCAGCATAATTGTACATTTCGCCCGATGGTGCTGTTGCAAGCAATCTGAAAGTTGCACTTTCAACAAAACCTGGTGCATTTAAAATTCCAAAATCACTGCCCAAAGCAGTTTGTAATGCCTGAGCTGTAAGCACAAAAAAGCTGGTTGAAAACCGCCAATAAAGTATACCCTCGGGATGTGTGCCGTCAGGACCATATTGTGCCAAAGACTTGGACATTTTATTCAACGAAATATTCATTGTTTTTGCCGCTAACTCAGGGTTAATATCCGCTATTGCCATAGAAGCAACCACAACGCCACCATTACAAACCGCACTCCAATGATGTGTGCTAATTACATTATCCATGCGCAAGGCGTTTACATTGTAACTTGGCAAAATTGCTTTATCTATAAGTGCTTGTTTCGCCAAAGCCACCGTTTCTTTTGGCAAATCACTCCCGATCCAATTAATGGTCAATGCCACTATCATTGCCATTTGTCCTGTATCTATAAAATGGTGTGGATTCCAATCCTTATACTTACAAATTGAAATGAGTTCTTCGTTAATTCTTTTCAGAATACGTGGGTCTTTATTTATGATATAAACAGTATTCAACACACCCAAAGTCCCCATTGCTATTCGAGGAGCAGGCATTCTAAAACCATTCATTTTTGATGAAATAAGCGGTTTTGTCAAGAGACTTTCAACCTCCTTCAACATACTTTCGTAATAGCTTTTCATCATAGGATCAGTCTTAACTTTTCCTTTTAAAGCTTTGACCAATTGTGGTGTAAGTATAAATTGAGGAGTTTTCTTCGAAAAATGTTTTTCAAGATATTCTTTTGTAATCTCTTGATTTTTAATTTGTCCATTTGAAGCAAATGGGTTCACTATGAGCAAAAATAGTGATATTATAAAAAATGAAATTGTCTTTTTCATGTGAAAATATTTATAGTAATTAATGGAATTTAAACCTATTGTATTTCTCTGATATTTTAGATATTATATTTTAACACAAAGAAATAGAACGCTGATTAAACGGATTTTACGGATAATGCGGATAGTATTTTTACGGATTTAAAATGGATTTAAGTCATGCAAGCATGACTGATTAAAAAATAAGTAATATAAAATCATTCCGACTTGTCGGAATTTTTATCCGTTTTTGAATCCGCTAAATCTGCGTTTATCCGCGTTCTATTCTTCTGTTTTAGTTATTGTGAAGAATACATTGTTATTTCTTTTCAAATACTTTGTTAATCTATAAAAGTAGATATAATCAAACTCCCGAAAGCCGAACCTTTATCAAGCAATTTTTATCTTTTACGATATAGGCTGGAACACGAATTTCAATTCGTTTAAGGTTTTTAATTTGTTTGTCAATTGCTAATGGCGACGGGTCAAGCGAGATAATTGATACTTCCAAATTTTCAGGAGATAAAATGGAAAGTTTCAGCATTTTTCCATCTTGTTTCAACATCGCTCCATTTTTTATAGGTTCAATATCGGCCGTAGTCATCATTTCCCAAGTTATATTTTTTGTCGAATCATTTATTTCAATTTGATCTTCAATCAGAAGTGACTGACTACTTTCTTTAACGAATCTCCTTGTTTCTGATCTTAGTTTTCCATTTAAAACCTCCGTCATGTCAATAGTCGCTTCTGGTTTTTCTCCAGTAATAAAATGGGTTATATCGGCAAAACCATCTACCTTAAATCGAGCATTGTTTACCACAATTGTACTGTGGTCCAAGTTGCTTTTTGTTAACAAATCCCAACGCTCACTATTTTGAGAGTAATTACTCAAAGCAAATCCTATCTTGTTTAAGTCGTAGTAATTCTGATTGCCTGGATCAATTGCCCAACGGACAGCATTTAACTCAAAAATAAAAGTTCCGGCATCCATATTAGCATGACTTATGGTTGAAGATCCTCCTTTGGCCGCTAAATAAAATTGACCAAGATCCTCCTTGGGACTTCTAAAAACAAAGATTGGATTTGTACCTCGTCCCATCCATTCTAAAGGCAACTCAGAAACTTTTTGTTGAGAAACCTGCGAAAGCCAAATTAATCCTACACCTGCCAAACGACCAATATCTCCCGGGTCGGTAAGTTGCTCTGCTGTAGTTATCCGAGTATTTTTCTCCGTTTCAATGGGATTTTTAAAATAGGAAGTATTCAGGTAAATGCCATTGCCTGTTTTTGCAGCAAACCAAGCCAACAAAACCGAAGTTTCACCATCGATAACTCCATCGGAATCGGCAAAATTAAAACATTGACCCGAGGGAGCTGTGGTTATCAATCGAAAATCAGCACTTTCCATAAAACCTTTACTTGCGCTGATTCCAAAATCAGAACCAAGTGCCGTTTTCAAACATTCGGAAGCAATAACAGTATAATTTGTCCCAAATTTCCAGTAGCCAGGCCCTTCGGGATAAGCACCATCGGGAGCATAGGCGGCCAATGAATTTGGCAATTTATCCAAGGCTCTTGAAATAGTCTTGGCAGCCAAGGCAGGATTTACATCCGCAATGGCAAGCGCCGCCGCCACCATTCCACCATGACAAACGGCATTCCAGTTATTATTCCCACTAATCCAGCCCATACGCTCTCCCTTTTCGTTGTAGCTGGGCAAAATTGCTTTTTCAATTAACGAAGTTTTGGCAAGTTCAACTGTTTTTTTAGGCAAATCATTCGCTAGCCAATCGATGGCCAAAGCCACTCCATAAGCAGTTTGCGAAACATCTAAATAATGTTGTGGGTTCCAATCGGGAAATTGACAAATAGCCAACAATTCGGCATTTATTCGTTGAAGTAAAATTGGATTCTTTTCGACAATGTAAACCATCGAAAGAATACTTAAACGTCTTGGAATCCAATGTGTAATTGGCAAACGAAATCCCCTGAGTTCGTATTTAGGCAGTGGATCTTCTAAAAGTAGATTAGCTTCAGACCTCAAATAATTAAAATAACTCTGAACTAATGTATCTGATTTCAGTTTTAATCTGAGGTTTTTTTCAATTTCAGGACTAAGAAATAATCTGGGCTTTTTTTTCGATAAATGCTTTTTTATATATGCCTCATCAATAGGATTTTGCAACTTTGCATGGATTTTCGCATTTTTTGATAAAGCAGCTTTACGCTTTTCAAATTGTGCCTCATAAATATTCGAAGGCGATACTAATTTCGTATTGATAGGTTCAAACCATTTGCCTGTTTTTTCTTTTATTGCAGGCATAGTCGAATTGCAACCAACAACAGAAACTTCTTGCGACCACAATGCAGGGCCCGGAAAACCCAACTCAGCATCGCTCTTAATATTCCAGAAAGTATTCCATGCTGCACTTGACTTTCCTGTACCCGATGCTCCGCTTCCGTTCCATGGGTTGCTGCCTTTGCCGATATTGATATTGCTAAAAAGGTTGGAATAAGGACAATGCCCAGCACAGTCAAAATCGATGTCAACTCCACTTCCGTTGGTAAATACATTACCAGCAGTGTTCCTCACCGACAATACATGCATGTAAACAGCATCCATCCTGAAATTTTTAACCATGTTATCGCCGCCATTATCATCAACCAAAACGCAATTATGTCCCTGCAACCCTTTATCATCAGGTGTACGCTTTCCTCCAACGGTTATTTTGTCGAGCGTACAAAAACGACCATGAATTAAAAACGCTTCATCGGCATTTAAAACTGTAACATTTCTCACCCACGAATTGACAATATTCCCAAAATATATGGCGTTGTTTTCTTCGTAGAAATGACCTTTGTAATTCGTTTGAGGATATTCAATTGTTAAATTTTCAATGCCAAATTCAGTAACGCTCGGATTGAAACTACTAACAATTGGTTGCCATTTTAAATCAAGTTTAAATCGCAAGTTTCGGTCGATGGTAATGGTATTTCCTTTAATGGAAAGCACTTGTGCCACCATCCAAGCTTGCACCTTCAATCTTGAGACATCACCCGAATCACCCGCATATAGATATTTCGCCAAGCTCTTTTCGGCATCGTCCTGCTGTGAAATTTCCACAAACTGCCCAACTTTTAAATTGCTAACCGTATTCAGTTTGATTTCAGTCGCTCCTTTTTCGGTTGCGCCAGTCACAGTTGCAATTTTTTTCTGACCATAAGAGCCTTCCACCCA
>JBBRHJ010000106.1:0-11006 GCA_038222885.1 Bacteroidales bacterium
TTATATATCAAAAAAGTATTAAATTTGTGCTTTATAACATTGTTGTCAAACATATTTCTACATTAAAATCATGGCAAAGAAACCAATGTCTGAGTTAAAATCGATTGAAGAAGTATTAACTTTTTGGGACATCCTCACTCCAGATGAAAGACAATTTGTAAAAAACAACACCACAACTCATCATTACAAAAAGAATGAGATGATTCACTGTGAGGGAGAAACGCCAACACAAATGATGATGTTGGCAGCTGGTAAAGTGAAAGTTTACAAAGATGGGGTTGGCAGCCGCACTCAAATAATACGGATGCTCAAACCTGGCGAGCACTTCGGCTATCGTGCCATTATTGCCAACGAGACTTACAACACCAATGTAGCAGCGTTCGAGGCTTCTACAGTTTTCATGCTAAAAGCTGAAATTTTTATTGCTGTCTTGCGTAACAATAATGCCTTTTGTTTCCGCTTTCTCGAAGAAATTGCCTCCGATTTAGGTGCTGCCGATGCTCGCACTGTAAATTTAACCCAAAAACACATCCGTGGTCGGTTGGCAGAAGCTCTACTGCTGTTGAAAAAGAACTATGGGGTTGAAGAAGATGGTGTTACAATCAATATTTATCTTTCGCGCGAAGATTTGGCAAACATATCAAACATGACAACTTCCAATGCCATCAGAACACTGTCGAACTTTGTAAATGAACATGTTATAGCCATTGACGGTCGTATTCTGAAAATTATCGATGAAGAGAAATTAAGAAAAATCAGTAAAATGGGCTAAACAGCCAAAATAAATCTGGTCCAAGAATTTCCCAATTGTAACCGAAATTATAAAAACTCTCCTCACAAAGATTTAAAATTTCAATCTTCCGTAATTTGAATATTTCATTCAAAGTTTTTATTGTCTTTAACCTAAGATAAAATCGATACTAAAAATATTATAAAAATCCAACTCGATGAATATCAACCAAATAAACACGACATATATTTTAGCCCTGGATTTCCTTTTCGAAGCAAAATTAAAAAAAGCTTTTGAAAATATCAAGCTCATGGTTGACGAACTTCAATTGGGAAATTTCAGAGATAAATATTTAGAACTAGAACAAAACTATCGGTATTTGTTGAATTATTACGTAAATGGTTACGAAGACCAGGAGCGGAAAATTGTATACAACAAACTGATTAGCAAAGTATTTATTCTTTCCAGCGATTTACGCGAAGAGCTACTTTATAGGATTTCTACAAACTTTGAATATACACAACAGCGATATTTTCCGCATACTAAGCATTATATTTCAGCCTCCGAACTACTCATTTCTTTACAATATTGTAAGAGCCACACAGCCTTGATTGAAAAATTAGAGGATACTCATGCAGCGGAATTAAACCGACTGCGGTCAAATTACGAAACAGCTTTGGTAGAGCTATTCAAAGTATATTGGCTAAAATCATATTTTTCGGAGGATGAGGTTTCTGTTTTCAATCAAATAATGCAAAACGAAAACTCCGAAAAAATTGAAAAACAGATTATAATATCAGCAATAACATTGAATCTTTGGCGAAAATTCGATGAGAAAAAATTGATGATGCTAGTCGACTGTTGTCAAGCTAACCAAGCTGAGATACAACAACGAGCGTTGGTTGGGCTTTGTTTTATTCTCACCCGTTACAATCGTGTTTTACCTTATTTTCCTACTTTACGCAACAGATTAGTGCTGATGTCTGACAACAATCAGTTGCTGGAGTATTTCAAAAACATCATAATTCAAATTATTGCCACCGTAGAAACGGATAAAATCTCCAAAAAGTTACGTGACGAAATTTTGCCTGAAATAATGAAAATCAGCCCCTTACTCAAAGACAAAATGGAAGCTGAAAATCTACTCAAATCGGATGAATGGGGTGAAGAAAATCCAGAATGGGCTGATTTTTTGGAAGATAGTGGTATTTCGGACAAATTGCAAGAACTCACTGACCTACAAATGGAAGGTGCCGATGTGTATATGAGTACATTCTCCATGCTTAAAAGTTTTCCATTTTTTAATGAAATTTCCAATTGGTTCCTGCCTTTCGACTCGCACTTTTCAGTAGTTAAGGACTTGTTTGTAAACGAAGACACTAGCATTCTCAATGCCTTTATTGGGAACAATGCCATGTGCAATTCCGACAAATACTCTTTCTGTTTAAGCATATTACAAATGCCTGAACAACAAAGGAACATGCTGAAGAAATCATTCAAAATGGAGTCGGAGCAATTGGAAGAAATGGGCAAGGACGAAGCATTACTCAATCCCGGACTTTATGCCAAGAACTTATCGAAACAGTATATTCAGGATTTATTCCGTTTTTTCAAATTATTTCCTCAGAAACTCGATTTCGATGATATGTTTGGTTCTGCACTCAATTTGCATCAAACTTTCCTTTTTGATTTACTGTCGGCCAATAGCGATTTGAAGAAAAATATTGCAGAGTATTATTTTTCAAAAAACCATTATTTGCAATCGATAGATTTATTTGAAGAAATAATACTAGAAGATGACAAACCGAATGCACTTATATTTCAGAAATTAGGCTATTCATATCAGCAAAGTTCCCAGCTTCTAAAAGCATTGGATAGGTATCAAAAAGCCGACTTAATTCAGCCTGATCATTTGTGGACTATCCGTAAAATGGCTCTATGTTACAGACTTTGTGGCGATTATGAGAAAGCACTGCAATATTATCAACATGCCGATTTTATAAAACCAGATCAAGAAACGAATTTATTGCAAATTGCCAACTGTTTGGTTCAGCTTGAGAAACACAAAGAAGCTTTGAAGATATATTTCAAGTTAGATGCTGAAAAAGAGGAAAATAAAAAAGTTTGGAAAGCCATTTCTTGGTGTGCCTTTGTTACAGGCAATTTTGCTCAGGCAGGCTATTATTCTGAAAAACTAATAGAAGGCAACCCTGATTTTCAAGACTATATCAATGCTGGACACATCGAATGGTGCAAAGGAAAAACGATAGAGGCCTTGAATTTTTATGTCAAAAGTCTGTCATTTCTTCAAAATAATATGCAAGAATTTTACAATATCATCTTGCAAGATAAGACTCATTTAATTGCCAACGGGATAGACGAAAATGACTTCCCGCTCCTACTCGATGAGCTTAGTTACAAATTGGATTTATAATCGGAGCCCAAGTCCCCACTCGATAAATTCAGCTTTTTGAAGATGCGTTTTTAGACCTAAGGAAATAAAAACATGAGGAGTAAGAGCGTACTTTAAAGCTGCTCTAGTATAAAACCAACCATCTTCATTGTCAATATCATACTTGTAAATCAGCGGTTTATTTAATGTCTGACCATTTTCTTCAACAGATTTTTTGGCATCAGCATAAGGTTCCAAATTTTTGAGTGGATTGTAAAGATAAATACCAAAGTGCATCCCAGCAGTCAATTTTCCAAACACAAATTCGGGCTGGAGACTTGCACCCACTCTAATTTTATTTTTCAATTCATCAGTTTGCAGCCAAGTGCGTTGAAACAGAGTATTTCCATCGTAAACGCCATCGTAGAATCCATCGACACCCAAACCTATACGGATATTATTACCAACTTGACGAAACAGACTCACTACTAAAGAACCTGTTGGAAACATTTTATCGTCGCGATAATACAACTCGCGAGCTCCACCCGAAGCAATAAGTTCCAAACTAAACTTTTGCAACATCGGATCTACATTTTTACGTACGGGTGTGTAGTTTTGTTTATAATTGGGTGAATATTTTAAACCGATAGATGCATTCAGCATATTAATACCAGAATTTGGTTGATAGAAACTCCCGTTGGAAGCATGATTCCAATTGAAACTCGCCACAGCTGCAATAGCTTCACTGAATGGTACTTCTATATTTCCACCACCTGCAAAATATACGTTCATGATTGATCCGATGGCAGCATTTCCACTGTTCAGATCGTTTAGATTTGTTGCCGTATTATTGAACCGTTTATTCAGTAAACTCATACCAGCCCCTGCTTTTAGATTAACTCGCAAGAAATCAGAATTAAACAGTTTTATGTTCAAATAAGGATAAACCGCCAACAACTGTCCGAGCATGGCTGGATTTCCCAAATCCATACCAACCAAACCAAGCCCAATGCTTGGAAAGCCAAAATACTGATGCCATGGCTGTTCGCCCATCGTTTGCCATTCCACATCAAACTCGCCACCCAAAATCGGATCTTTCACCAATTGCTCCAGGTGCTTTGTATGTTTCAAAATTTGACCCCCGATGAGCTCAATTTTATAGCTCACATTCTGCGAAGTTTGTGCCAAGATAAGACTTGGAAAAACAAGTAGCAGTATAAAAATTCTAACTTTTTTCATTCAGTTGCTGTATAAAGCGTTTTTTCTCATCCGGTAAATTTTTGTTACCTTTGACAGCACAAAGATAATAAATATTTATCCTTTAACTCACGATAGCCATTGGGAGTAAATTCTGTTTGTAGAATATTTTTTTCTTAAATCGTAAATTGTAAATATCTAAATTGTAAATTCTTTCCCATGTTTTCAATTCTAAAAAAAGAACTTAATAGTTATTTCAGCAATCCCACCGGCTACATTGTAATTGGTTTATTCCTAGTTTTTTGCGGCTTATTTCTTTGGGTAATTCCTGGTGAATACAATGTATTTTACAATGGTTACGCCAATGTAGATGGACTATTTACCTTGGTGCCTTGGTTGTTCTTAATACTTTGTCCGGCCATCACCATGCGACTTTTTGCAGAAGAAAAACAAAACGGAACTTGGGAATTAATTATCACCAAACCCATAGATAAATGGTCAATCATCTTTGGCAAATATCTGTCAGCATGGTTTTTAATGATGATTGCTTTATTGCCCACACTATTCTACTTTGTAATTGTATATTTTTTGGCTGAGCCTCAGGGCAATGTAGACTCAGGTGCTTTTTGGACTTCTTATTTAAGCCTCAATTTTTTAGCAGGCGTATTTGTTGCCATTGGCGTTTTTACATCTTCATTAACGAACAATCAAATCATTTCATTTGTTTTGGCAGCAGTGATTTCGTTCATCATGTATTACGGATTTGAGTTATCAGCTTCCTTTTTCAGCAGCGGCAATTCAATACAATTCATAAGTAATTTGGGTATAAACGCCCACTTTAAATCAATGAGTCGAGGAGTGATTGATTTGCGTGATTTGGCCTATTTTATTGGACTTATTTATGCATTTCTATTTTTTACGCGATTAAAAATTTCAAAAAACTAATTTAATTTTCGATATGAGTACAACCAACCAAAAACCATTAATATTAATAACCAACGACGACGGCGACACAGCCAAAGGAATAGAAGTTTTAACGCGAATGATGATGCAATTAGGCGATGTAGTAGTAGTTTCGCCCGATGGACAACGTTCAGGACAATCCAATGCTTTAACGGTCAATCATCCAATTAGATATAAAAAAATTCAAGAACAGGAAGGACTTATTTGGTACACTTGCACAGGAACTCCCACCGATTGCGTAAAATTAGCACTCAACGGCATAGTGGAACGCAAGCCCGATTTATTGGTAGCGGGCGTTAATCACGGCTCCAATGCTGCTATCAATGTAGTATATTCTGGAACTATGGGTGCTGTAATCGAAGGTTGCGTCAATGGCATAAATTCGATCGGTTTTTCCATCTTAGATCATTCGCCCAATGCTGATTTCAGCAATATGGAACCGTATATAGTTGAAATCACTCAAAAAGTATTATCTAATGGTTTACCTGCTGGTGTTTGCCTGAATGTAAACAGTCCCAATGATAATATTAAAGGAATTAAAATTACGAGTCAATGTACTGGAAAATGGGTAAAAGAATACGAAAAAAGAACCGATCCACATGGCAGACCTTACTTTTGGCTAACAGGGCATTTTCAAAACAACGAGCCAGAGAATGAAGAAACGGATGAATGGGCATTAGAAAAAGGGTATGTGAGCTTAGTTCCTACCAAAATTGATTTGACGGATTATGATTTTATAGCCGAACTAAAAAAATGGGAATTTAAAATATAATTTATTCGTATATCTCAGTTTATTAGACAATTAAACGAATAAAGGCAACAATGACATTTAAAAAATTCGATAAATTCCTCTGGGGACTTATTCCCGGAATCATACTTCCAGCTATTTTTATTTGGATTTACCTCGGTCGATTTTATCCGGTCGATTTATCTGTTTCAGAAATACTTATGAAGATATTTCCTGGGGTATTGTTGGGTAAGATTCTGATACTTTCAGTCTTTCCCAATTTATTTTTAGTCTATATTTTCTATAAACAAGATACTTTTAAATTAGCCACCGGAATAATGATAGGTGCAATGCCTTATCTGATAAGTAGCTTTTTTATGTTGTAAGCTATCAGAATAGATTGAACTGTTATAAATATACATTTGCTATAAATATCAGTAAACCAACTGTAAAAGAAAAGCTTTTATACATTATTATCCTAATAAATTGCTTTCTTCGACATTATTTGATTAAAATATTTTTTTAAATATAGAAAATGTTATACTTTTGCAGGACTAATTAGTACTAACAAAAATTTTAAGAAAAATGGCTTACGTAATTTCAGAAGATTGTATTGCTTGCGGCTCGTGTATTAGCGAATGTCCAGTGGATGCGATTACAGAGGGTGATATCTATGTGATTGATGCTGATATATGCACCGATTGTGGCACTTGTGCTGATGTATGTCCTTCGGAAGCAATCAGTCCAGTATAATTGACTTCTAAAAAAATCAAACAAAATCGACCCGAGTGATTCTTTCATTCGGGTCGTTTTGCGTTTAGTGGGAATTACTCGGGGCGGGACATCTGTTACCGAATGTATTCTATCGTGTTGCTGGCATGTTTTTTTTTGTAAGTTTTGCTGTTGTTGAAGTTTGTATAGCCACACGATGAAATCGCGCTGCAGCGAGGGAGTTTGTCCTATCAAAATCAGGCAGTGAGTATAGCCCGTTTAATTTTCAAAACCATTCAAGGTTCAAAAGTAATTACCGAACAAATAGACCGCCTCGACGAGAGCATAAGTTGCCTAATGTACTAAGCAAAGAAGAAGAATTGGCAATATTTGCTAAACACAATCAAAAACACCGCACCATGCTCAGCCAAATATATGCCTGTGGTCTTAGGCGTAGTGAATTATTAAATTTAAAGCCTGAGAACATAGACTCGAAACGGCACTTACTCATCATACTAAATGCAAAAGGGAAAAAAGACAGAGTAGTTCCAATTTCTGATAAAATTATTGAAAAGCTGCACGAATACTATAAAGCCTTCAGACCAATAACATGCTTGTTTGAGGGGCAAAATGCTGGTGAAAAATATATTGAAAATAGCTAGTCCATTTGATGAATTGTAAAGAAAATTTAATATATTTGCAGATTACTTTATACACTTTAATAAATATCAAAAGTGTACAATGCATGCCGATTTGCAATTGACATTGCACACCTAAATTCAAGTTTAGGTTATGGTATATAGATGTTATAGCCAAAGGTAGGACGACCTACAATAAACAATGAACAATGACAGAAATAATAAGAAATAGAACAATACGGCCTTCGACAAGACTTGAAAAATCTAAGAGTTATAAAATTGACACAAAGACAGTTTCTCGTGGCGACATTTTGGTAGTTAACATTGACCATGAAACAAAACCATTTCGCAAGACTTTCAAGTTCAACGGGTCAGACGTTGCACAAAAAGATAGTATCAGTTTTAGAGTAAATGACTTCGGGACTTCAATTGACATAAGTTGGAGTGGTGCGACACCAATCGGAACAGTAGTTTCAAAAGCTATAACGCCGCCGACAACATCAAAACCGATAACAAACAAGTTGGCAGACAAAGTTGTTTCTAAGCCAATATCGACACACATTAAAACATCGTTCGACCCTATTTCAAATGCTGACACGACCATTTTAGTTTTAGGAACTATGCCAGGCGACAAATCACTTGAACTTGGTGAGTATTACGGACATTCAAGAAACAGATTTTGGAAAACTATCTCGACAATTACAAACAACGATTTACCGATTTCCTATTCCGACAAAAAAGAACTTTTACTAAAATCTAAAATTGGAATTTGGGACGTAGCTCATAAAGCAAATCGAAAAGGTAGCCTTGACAGTGCAATCGAAGACGAAAGACCAAATGACTTGGAAAACTTTATCACCGAACACGAAAATTTAAAAGTTATCGCTTTTAACGGAACAAAATCGCAAGCACTTTTTGACAAGTATTTCGACAGAAAAAGCAGAATAAAATATATTTCTCTGCCAAGCACAAGTCCTGCAAACACAACCATTGACTTTGACAACATTTGCAAATTATGGCGACAAATATTGACCAAATAACTCACGGACGACCAAGAACCACTGGCTATAACAGCACCTACCCAAAAGGCGGGGTTTCGTGTTCCAAAGACAGTTTTGTGGTTAATGGAAGTTTAGTTTTTCAAATCAAGTTTCGTGGTAAAACTCCCGCCCTTCGGGTAGCTGCAAAACGTCATGGCCAATAGTTAATAAAAATAGAGTAAATAACAATTTTTGTTTATATTTTAAAATAATATTATGAATTTTAAATCGAGCGTATATGAAAAAATTTATTTGCACTTTATTTCTTGGTTTGCTTTTCACATGTCTAAGTGCACAAACTTCTGAAGAACTTTGGACAAAAACGACTCAATTAGAAAGGAATTCAATTCAAAGAGTTCGTAAAGAACAAATTCCCAAAGAATATGATGTATATCGTTTGAATTTGAATTTATTAAAATCAAAATTAGTTGCTGCTCCTCAGCGAGTAGCGGGTTTAAAGAAATCAAATTCAATTATAAGTTTTCCAAATACTCACGGAAAACTTGAACAATACTACGTTTTTGAAGCCTCTGTTATGGAGGATGACCTTCAGAAAAAACATCCAGAGATTAGATCATACACAGGAAAAGGCATTGACAACCCCAATTCAACTATAAGGTTTAGCGTTACTCCTTTAGGATTAAGTGCTTTAATTTCAAATACTACCGAAGGCAATATTTATATTGATTCTAACAATAATGACTCTTACCTTATTTATTCTGCTGAAAACTTACCAGAAGCATTGCCTTTTGAATGTGGTTTTGATGAAAACAATCAAACACAACAACCTTTTAAAGCACCTTCATCGTTAAAAAATGCCAATGATGGAAATTTACGAACGTTTCGATTGGCATTAGTTGTTACAGGCGAGTATTCACAATATCAACTAACAAGATTTGGTATTTCTGAAAATGAAACAGATTCAGTAAAAAAGAATTTGGTATTAGCTGTAATGGCCGAAACTTTAATACAAATTAATCCGGTTTTTGAAAGAGATTTGGGATTGACAATGGTTTTGGTATCAAATATTAAAGACATAATATTTCTTGATCCTACAACGGACAATTTAACGAACACAAGTATTAATGCTCTGCTCTCTGAGGCGAAACCACTTGTCAATGTTATTATTGGCGCTGCTAATTACGATTTTGTTCACTTGTTTTCAGCAGCAAATTTTGGAGGTATTTCCAATATGGGCGGTGGTTCATGTTCTATCGGTACAGCAGTAACCACCTCACCATGGCCAGATGGCGGTAATTTCGAACGTCTTGTAAAACATGAAATGGGACATCAATTTGGTGCAACTCATACATTTAATGGTTGTGGAACTGTTTCATTATCAGGCTCATCGTTAGTAGAAACTGGTAGTGGCTCCACACTTATGGGATATGCAGCCAGTTGTGGTAGTCAGAATGTACAAATTGCAAATGATGAATATTTTCATTTGACAAGTATTAGGAAAATGTGGGCTGTTATTGGAACTGGAACTTGTGGAACACTCACAAATATAAACAATAGTGCACCCACTATCGACGATTTAAACAATTATACGATTCCAGTTTCTACCCCTTTTTATTTAGACGCAAAAGCAACTGACAACGAAGGAAATAACCTAACATATACTTGGGAGCAATTAGATGTAGGATTCGTAACTTCACCTCCTGTGGCAACATCTATTTCGGGACCAGCAATGAGGTCAATGCCACCAAGTATTTCTTCCAGGCGATATTTTCCAAATCAAAACACCATTGCGTCTGGTGCCATTTCAAATACTTGGGAAATGCTACCATCTTTTTCCCGAACAATGAAATTTGGAGTAACGGTGAGAGATAATAATCCTGCAGGTGGTCAAACTTCCAGCAAGGAAACAACAGTTAGTTTTGATATGAATGCTGGCCCATTTAAAGTAACATCACAGTCGACTGTTGAGACTTGGGATGCTGGTATGGCAGAAACCATAACATGGGATGTCGCAAATACCAATTTATCACCAATTAACTGTAATTTTGTAAACATTTTGTTATCTGTTGATGGTGGTTATACTTTCCCGACTGTATTGGCATCAAACGTCCCCAATAATGGATCCTATAATTTTAACGTTCCAAATATATCAACAAATACTGCCAGAGTAAAAGTTGAAAGCGTAGATAATATCTTCTATGCAGTTAATAAGGTAAATATTGCTATTTTATCAGTTCCTACATTTAGGTTGGTTTTTAACACTACTACTATAGAAGTCTGCTCTCCAAACACAGCAGTATATACAGCTAATTACTTAACTACATCAGGATTTAATGAGAATACAGTATTTACTGCATCGGGCAATCCAGCTGGTACAACAGTAACATTTAATCCAGCATCTGCAATGGGAAACAATACTAATGTGGAAATGATTGTAAGTGGAATTCAAGATGTTCATGCTGGTCAATATCAAATTGTGGTTACAACAAGTTCTACATCAAAAGTAAAAACGACTGCGTTAAGCTTGAATGTATTCTATCAGAATATTAGTTCTCCAGTTTTACTAACACCTTCGAACAATAGTGTTTTAGGAATAGCACCATACACATTAAGTTGGAATAGTGATGCAAACGTAACAGAATATAGT